>JBPCQW010000062.1:0-6735 GCA_050997715.1 Hassallia sp. | reverse complement strand
ATTTCTGCTTGTTTGCCCTCTGTAATATCACGGACACCAGCTAAAACTTCATCTTGTCCGCTGACTACCAACCGTGCTTCATAATTTCGGATTCCTAGAGGCGTTGATAGTTGATATTCTAGAGATTGTAAAGTATGAGAATCCAAAGTTTTGGCGATCGCATCAAGGCTCTCTAAAGCAACATCATCAGGCAATAAATCCCGCAAATTGTTACCGATAATGTTCTTTGGGGGAATAGCCAGATTTGCCCCTTCACCTTTAAAATCGAGATACTCGCCATCTCGACTGATGCGAAACATTAAATCGGGAATAGCATCTAAAATTGCTTTATAACGCGCTTCACTCTCGCGCAATTTTGATTCAGCTTGCTTCCTGTCTGTGATATCCATCACCAAGCCATCCCAAAGGATATCACCTCCTGCTTGTCTTTCCGGACGAGAGGCGCCTTGAATCCACTTAAGTATACCACTAGGGGTGATAATGCGTCCAGACCATTGCCAAGGTGTCAAAGTAGAAGCAGAGTATCTGACAGATTCTTCAAAAGCGATCGCATCTTGGGGATGAATCAGTTTGCGTAATATTTGAAAGTCTGTTTGCACAGCTTCTGGTTCTAATTCACACATTTGTCGACAGCCAGAACTTGCATAAAGAACAAACTGCGAACCATCTGGCTGTTGAAGGAATTGAAAAATCATCCCTGGTAAATTTGCCGCAATTTTTTCTAGCAGCGGCAAAGTTTCTTGATGAAAATCTGGTGTATATGGCAATTTCACAGTTTGATTCACTTTATAACCCTTTTATACACAAGCAACTGACGGATTACAGCAGGTAATTATCAGCTTTGGAAGCACATTAGCCTCTTCTTCAGGGTAGTTCTAATAGATGCGATCGCATTCACCCGATTGGATGAATCACTTACATAACGATGATTTTAAGGAAATTTCTGGTGTTGCGTCAAAATCTATCGTCTGCTGTACACGCGATCGGTACGGACGACATCTAAAAAATTTCTGTATAATCACCCCTATCCACGTTCTGTCTACAAAAATTCTGTCACATTACATGTTTATATTTTACTCTTACCCGAAAGCATAGTTAAGGGCGCAATTTTAATAAAATACTTTATTGACGTTAAATGAAAATAAATTATGATGATGAATGCAAGTTTTGTAGCGTTGAAATAAACGAATAAAGTCGTTAGTACGATAATTAATCTTTTGTTAGTTCATATTGAACGTTGATGCTATTTTGAATGCGATTTATGAGATAATCTATAAATACAATGATGGCATAAGCTGTAGTTTCATCATCCAAACATTCAGCATGAATTCGAGAATATTTGATACCCTGCCATATTCCCTCTAGAATTTTCTCAAATCCCATTTGTTCATACACTTCGCCAACAGTATTCATGCTATTGACTTTAATCAGTGGTTTCGGCATACCGAAGACCTCATTGATGCAGTCAAAATTAGCTGTGATTTGCGACGTGTCTAAATCAGCTTTAACCCTAATGCACTCTTGCAATTGAAATGTAGCCGCAAGTATCGCATCTCGATAAAGTCCGCATTCGTATTTTTTTATAACAGCTTGATAAAGAAAAGGGGAAATTATTTGTTCGAGATTCATACTTCATTTATTCCTAATCCCAGAAAAATCAATACTTCTTTAGATAATGCAGAGCAATTATATTCATTTAAGATAATAAACAATAAAAAAATAATATGTGATTATAAAAAGATAATGCTAATAAAGAAATAGTGTATATAGCTAATATGTCAGTTTGAGAATTGACACATTGGGTTTTGACAATAGCTTAAGTAGCGAAAGCTTTTTAAGGTGTATAGATGAATGGCACGCTTGATAACTTGTTTGTAGTTAGCGCTTTAGGGCTAGAGCGCCGACTACAAAAAAAAATCACAACTTAGTACAATTTGTGTATATATCAAAGCTGGTAAAGAAATAGCATATATAACTAATGTGTCAGTTTTTCTAACCACACATAGTTTTTCTAGACTAATTCACCTAACTCGATAATAAATTAGTCACCTGATGAAGATTGAATCTCATTAATAGCCCAGTCAAGCACTTGCAGGAAGTGTTTAAGAACTATTTCATCATTGAGAGCCGAAAAGGGAATGTACCAGAAAGAAGCTTTAACAGCAATTGATGTCCCTACAGCAGATTTAAATCGATTGAGAAGTTCTGCTTTTTTCTCTTCTGAGTTGAAAGGTGATTCGTAAGCTAAAATCTCTACTGTGGCATTAGTCCAAACTTTGAAAAAGGTGCGATTTTTATCTTTGTGATGAATTTTAGGAATACAAGAACCGTCAATTCTACCTTTTCCCCAGCGAATCGGCATTTCTTTAGCAGTTGCCCATTCTAAAATTAAGTTGCCAACTTTAGCAGCATCATCACCTTTTCTTAGCTTCAGTTCTCTCATGAAGGATGATTCATCCCAGCGTCTTTTCTCTATTAAAGGTACGGGGATACTCTTAGAAGCTGTTAGACCAATAACTCTAGGAACTAGAATCCGCAAACCCTGACCCAAATATTGTTTAATTTCAACTGCCAATACTTGTGCTGGATTCATTTGCTGGTTTAAAAACTCAACTATGCGTTGAAGTTCAGCAGGAATCTTATCAGCGACAAAAACGAGGCGTATTTTACCTTTTTGTAAGTTGTTTTTGACTTGTTGCCAAAATTCTTCTTGGTCTGCGTCTTCCTCACCAAGAAAGCTCATTAATAATTGTTCAGCATTGAGCTTTGCCTCAAATTGAGCGCGGATTTTGTCAACTGACCAATAAATCACTCCATTAGCAGCATAATCGAGCATTTGACCTACCACTTCTCGACGGATACGGGTGTCGCTGCTACGCTTGACTTCTACTATGGTTGGAATTGCGTCTTGGTCAACAAATAAGTGATCCAACGTCCAGCGTCCAGAACTATCTTCATCATCTGGAACTGCCATTTCCCGTGAAATCAACAGCCAACGTCTCGGTGCAACACTGTCTATTTGTTCTCCCGCTAATAAACTCGGATAGTCAGCTAGTAGCTTTTGTAGCAAATCTTCTGAGTCATAAGCTTTTTCCGTCATTTGTACTAGCTGACCATTATCTTGAATTAGGTAAATACCACTCATAAAAATTTCGCTGTGTTAACCTACTTAAGGTTCCCATTTTCATGGTTTGCTTTTACACAGCTGGAATATTGGCACGGCAGGCATATTGCCTGCCCTAGAAACGGCAAAAAGTTATAATTTGCCTGCGAAAACTTTTTCGGCAGGTCCTGTCATATAAAGCCGTTCGTCGTCTGCCCATTCAATTAACAACGGTCCACCGGGAAGTTCAACAGTAGCTGTGCGATCGCACTTTCCGGTCAACACTCCAGCCACCAACGTGGCACAAGCACCAGTGCCGCAAGCTAAAGTAATACCCGCACCTCTTTCCCATACTCGCATTTTCACGTAGTCGCGGCGCACCACTTCCACAAATTCGGTGTTTATCCGTTGGGGAAAAACTGGGTGATGCTCAAATTGAGAACCAATTGTTTCTAGAGAAATTGCGGCTACATCTTCCACAAAAGTAATGCAGTGCGGATTTCCCGTACTTACACAAGTGACATCCCAAGATTTACCCGCTACCTGCAACGGAATATTAATTACCTTTTCATCAGCGTTCGCTAAGGTGGTGGGAATTTCTCCAGCCAGTAACCGGGGAACACCCATATCTACTTTAACTTGACTATCGGGCATCAGTTGAGGCGTAATCACGCCAGCAAGGGTATGAATTTGGTATTTATCTTTATTTCGAGATTCACCCTCTAAATCAGCCACAAAGCCCGCAAAACAGCGAATTCCGTTCCCGCACATTTCCGGTTCCGAACCATCGGAGTTAAAAATCCGCATCGTGTAATCAGTGTCATTTTCTCCAGGTAACGCAAAAATCACACCATCAGCACCGATACCAAAGTGGCGATCGCATAACTTGATTGCTTCCTCTGGAGTGATGACTGGTGTTGATGACGAGCGATTGTCAATCAAAATAAAATCATTGCCCAAACCGTGATACTTAGTAAATTCGATTGCCATTTCTCCAAGGATGAATTATCAAGGATTAGTTACTCTTTATTTTGCCTTATCGGTTCATCTTTACTAAAAATGATTACTCAATTCGACACTTCATTACCCAGTATTAGACAAGTTCAAAACCTGATTAAACAAACAACACCAGTAGAATTCAAGCTGCTGACTGGTGATGTGCTGACGGGAAGAGTTTTATGGCAAGATGCACACTGTATCTGTATTGCAGATGAAAACAGCCAGCAAACCACAGTTTGGAAACAAGCGATCGCCTATATCAAGCCCAAGAGTTAGTATAGGAATCATATTTTATTTCTGAGCAAAACTACGAGACAATACGGAGGGGTATATCTGTCTAACAATTTCTGGAGAAATATCAATGACTATTTCAATGTATCAAGCTTCAGTACCAGTGTGTATTCGCTCATTGAATAACCTTGTAAATATCCTTGAAAAAGGTGCTACATATGCAGAAACTAAAAAGATAGATCAGCATGTGTTGGTCAATACTCGTCTATTCCCAGATATGTTTCCATTGTCAAGACAAGTACAAATTGCCTGTGACATAGCAAAAAGAGGTGCTGCACGATTAGCAGATACAGAAGCACCCAACTTTGAGGACAATGAAACTACATTCCCTGAACTTATTGACCGCGTTAAGAAAACTATCTCTTATTTAGAAACATTTAAACCCGAACAAATTGATGGTTCGGAAGAGAAAACAATTACCCTTCAGGTGGGTGACAACAATCTATCTTTTCCAGGAATGCCATTTCTGCTATATTTTGTTTTGCCAAACGTTTATTTCCACGTCACAACAACCTATGACATTCTCAGGCACTGCGGTGTAGAACTTGGCAAAAAAGACTTCCTAGGTCAGCCTTAACGCTCTGCAATATAGGAGAGCGATCGCACTACCTGGACGCTTCGGGTGCTAGCGATCGCTCGTTTCCAATTATTTTAATATTGATATCGCAATCCATGACAACATTAGAAAGAATACAGTCTGGGACTTCTAACGTAAATAGTTAAAAATCATTCATCATGAGCTTTAAAACATTAGTCTTCTATGGTTCCTACAGGAGCGATCGCCAAGGTATCAAAGCTGCCAGATTCATGATTGATCAGCTTCAGCAAAGAAAGCATGAGGTGATTTTTGTGGATGCAAAGGAGTATGACTTTGGCATCTTAGACCGGATGTATAAGGAGTACGAGAAAGGTCAGGCTCCTGCAAAAATGGAAGAACTGGCAGACCATATCCGACATTCAGACGGTTTTGTGGTTGTTGCGGGAGAATATAACCATTCCATTCAGCCAGGGTTGAGCAATATTATGGATCACTATCTAGAAGAATACTTTTTCCGTCCGGCTGGTATTGTTTCTTACTCAGTTAGTAGCTTTGGAGGAGTGCGGGCTGCTATACAGTTACGCGCTTTTCTGTCAGAGATGGGAATGCCTACTATTTCAAGCATTTTTGCCATCTCCAAAATTGGGGACTCTCTAGATGAATCAGGTGCTTCACGAGAAGCGACTTTGACAAAAAGAGTCGGTCAATTTTTGGATGAATTAGAGTGGTACGAAGAAGCACTGCAACGACAAAGAAAAGAAAAAGGAACCCCGTTTTAAGAGGATGTTTTAAAGCAGAAATTCTTTCAGCACTTCTGCCTCATCGGCTTTCACAACTGGGATAGATAATGGTACTGGTTTAAAAGGTGCCAGTAAGTCTTGTAGTTGATTTAGATTCGCCAAACTACCGCACAAAAGCACTTGATCGTGACTTCGCAAGTCCATGTTCCCATCAGGAAAGCGGATAAATTTGCCATCTCGTCGCATTGCTTGCACTTGTACGCCATATTCGTGACGGATATCGAGATTTGCCAAGGTTTGACCGAGAAGTGGAGAATCGGCGTTGACATTCATCCACTGACAAGCGCTATTTTCTCCGGGGATAGCAGCTTTACCTTTAGCGAATTCATCCAAAGCTGCGAATTCTTCATCTGCGCCAACTATTAATAGGCGATCGCCTTCTGCTAATATTGTACCAGTTGGCGGATAATCTATTTCTTCACCGTTAGCGCGGCGAATTGCCATCAAACTCACCCCTGTTAAATAGCGCATATCCGCTTCTTCTAAAGTCATACCAATCAAGGGCGAAGCTGATGGTAAACTATACCAGCGGCGATTTAAATCTTGAGTTGCTTGCTGTAAATCGCGCTGTACCTCAGACGCTGATTGTTCTGGTCGCAAATCTAAATAATGACGTTCGCGAATTTCCTGCATTTCGCGCTGTATGACAGTTGGTGACATTAAGCCTGTTAATAAATAAGTTGCCATTTCCAAACTTGCCTCAAACTCTGGTTGGACAACTTCTCTGGCTCCCAGTTGGTAAAGCACCTCAATATCTTTATCTTTAGTAGCGCGAACAACCAAATTTAATTCTGGGGATAATTCCAAAGCGCGTTTGAGAGAAAGACGAGTACTCATTGGGTCAGGAAGTGCGATCGCCATTCCCTTAGCACTGTTAACTCCCGCCGTTTCTAAAACATGAAAACTCACGCAATTCCCATACACATAAGGCACACCCGCCTCACGCAACTGCTGAATTCTACTTTCTGATTGGTCTATTACTACCACGGGCAAATCGTGTTGCT
>JBPCQW010000045.1:0-15109 GCA_050997715.1 Hassallia sp. | reverse complement strand
AGCCAGCGTTGAGCGATCGCCCACTTCACAATTGAATTAAGCATCTTGACTTAATTTTTTAACTTTTGATTGCGAAACGTGATGATTATCATCCAAAGTTTTTTCTGAGGTGACATCATCAGGAAATTCTCTGACATAAACAACTTCTTTTCTGCCTTTACTCAACGAAAATCTCCCAGCCACAAAAGCTACACTCGTTAACGCAGCACCTCCCCCAACTCCAATTAGCCATAGCGGTATTGGTAAGTTGGGCATTTTGACTTGGGTTGGTTGTGCGATCGCTTTGTTGTCTTCATGTTCTTCTGCCTTGCTACCCCCCCGCAAAGACTGTGCGTAAAGTTGAGTAGCACGTTGGGTAACTATTGAATCTCCCTCAAATAAACCAGTTTTCACCTCAACCATATCCCCAGAAATTTGACCTAAAGTGACTTCAACTGGTTGGTAAGCGTTACCATTTTGCACGTAAACTTGTTTTTTATTATTGGCTTCAACTACAGCCGAGTTGGGAATACTTAAGATAGCTGTCGATGTTTTGTCAGTTAAAACTTCAAGTTCTGCAAACATCCCTGGTTTGAGAACTCCACCCGAATTGACTATTTCCGCTTTTACAGGTACTGTCCGCGTTTCCCCTTCCACACCTGACCCAACTACAGCAATTTTCCCCGTGAAAGTACGGTCAGGTACAGAAGCAACTTTGACATTTACTGCTTGACCTGTTCTTACTTTGCTCAAATCTTTTTCATAAATATTTGCGATCGCATAAACTCGACTGTCATTGACAATCGTCATCAACTTGCCACCCGCATCCTCAAAAGATTGACCGATGGTCACTTCCCTATCGGCAACCTTACCAGAAATCGGAGCTGTCACCGTCACCAATCCTTTGGCATTAGCAGAATTTCCCAATTGTTGCAGCCGAGTTGTATACGTCTTATTACTGAGTTTAATACGTGTTTTTGCTACTGTAACGGCTGCGGAAGCGCGTTGTAATTGATTTTGTGCCTCAATTACATCTCGACGACTGGAAGCTTTAGTAAGGTCGGTTTTAGCTTCTGCTAGCTGGGTTTGAGATTCCAGAGCATTGCGTCTTGGCAAAGCCCCAGCATCAGCTAACTGCTTATCTTTGTTATATTTCTCTTGAGCAAATGATACTTGACTTTGTGTTTGCGCTATTTCCGCAGCAGCTATTTGCTGATATCGCTCGTAGTTTTGTTGTGCTAGCTTTAAGTCAGCTTGCGCTTGCTGTAAATCCGCTTGACCTTGAGCAAGTTTTTCTTGAGATTCTACACGCAGCGTCACCAAGTCAGGACTAGTTAAAACGGCTACAGGTTGATTTTGTTTTACCGTTGCCCCAGGTTCCACCAACAACTCAACTACTTTCGCCCCAGAAATTGGCGTAGTTACTTCCACTTTTTGACTGGGTAGAGTTTCAATCTGTCCGGTGGTTTTAATGCCTACAGCTAGCTTCTGGCGCTTAACTGGCTCGATTTTAATTCCTATACGTTGAGCAGTTTTGGCATCAACTTGAATCGAGCCAGTAGATTGAGTAGCTTGACCTTCTTGATGAAATTCATCTCCGTGTCCGCCGTGTGCCAAAACTGCTGCGGGATTAGTCAGTAAAAAAAGGCTTAAGATTGTGCCAGAAATACAGCGAATTGCTGTAGGCGTTTGGGGCTGATTAGGCATGGCGATTCAATAATCCTTGGGTACTGGATTTCATGCGCTATGTAGAGCGCGATACTCCGTAGGAGTTGGAATTGCGCTTATCTCTCAGTCTGGCATTGAGAAATGAAATCAAGATGAAATCAGGCTTACCAATGTCGGGGAAAAGAGGGGTAAAGGGGAAAGGGGGATGGAGTCATTTAAAATCAGTCGAAATATTTTAAAATAATTCTTCCTTTACCCTTTACCCTTTCCCCCTCTTTTTCATTTGTTGTACCAAGCCTTTCGCCATTGCTTCATTTGATTAATTTCGGCATTTTGTGATTTAATAATCTCTTGGGAGAGTTTCTTAATTTCCGGGCGTTGAGACTTTTGCAAAGCATCTTGTGCCATTGTCACAGCACCTTCATGGTGGGGAATCATTGCATTGATAAAGCGCAAGTCAAAATCTTTATCAGCCGCACCCAAGTCCATATTCATCATCATGCCTTTCATTTGGTCAGATGACATTTCCATCATGTGACCCATTTTAGAGTCATAAGCCATTGGTTTATCACCAGCCTTGGGATACCAAGCTGTTCGCCACTGCTTCATTTCTTGCGTTTCTTGGTTTTGCGCTTTGATGATTTCGTCTGCTAGCTTTTTGATTTCCGGACGTTTTGATTTCTGCTGTGCTTCCTTAGCCATGTCTATCGCTCCTTGATGGTGCGGTGTCATACCGTCGATGAACCGCAAATCATAGTTAGCATCGCTTAGACCCAAATCCATCGCCATGCTGTGATTCATGCCACTACCGTGCATCTGCTGCTTGTCGCTAGCGTTGGTAGCGGTGGTGTTTGGTGTTTCCGCTTGTTTCTGGTCAGCACTACAAGCTGCAAGTAACCCGCTAGTTGAGGCGATCGCACTTAAGGTTAACGCCAAAAAGCCATTTCTCAAAGATAGGAGTTGCATAACTTTCTTCCCTATATTTCCTAATTCTATTGTCAACTCTCCACTCAGCTAGAGAGTCAACAGGATTACAAAAAAATTTAAAAAAAGCGAATTTTAAGATAAATATGCATCTGATATAATGTCTGGTAAATTACACATATTGTAGAGACGTTCGGTCCGGAACGTCTCTACGACCGTTGCAACTATTTAATTATTTTTCTGAGCATTACCAACCACACCTAAAACACTCATTCGGGAAAGTTTCAAGTTATCCAAAGCTCGCTTGAGAACAGAACTATCTGTTTTGTCCATCCTGACCACAAGCAAAATTCCATTAGTGTGGGGTGCTATCAGGCTAGCATCAGCTAGTCCCACTAATACAGGAGCGTCATATATCACCAAGTCAAAGGTGTTATGAAATTCTTCCATCAGTCGCTTCATCTTTTCCGAGGAGAGCAACTTGGTGGGATCGGGTGGTATGGGTCCAGATGTTACCACAGATAATTCGTTCATCGAAGGTAGTTGCCGAATCACCTCCCCCACTGGCAAATTTGTCGAAATTAAATTACTCAATCCCCAAAGATTATTTAAATTTGATAAAGTGTGAATCGTGGGATTCCGCAGATCGGCATCTACAAGTAGTACTCGTTGCCCCATTGCTGTAGCTATTTGAGCTAAATGAAATGCAACTGTAGACTTCCCGTCACCAGACATCGCTGAACTTATAATTATCGAGCGAATTGGGCGATCGGAACTGAGCAGTTGAATATTCGTACAAAGTACCCGTAAAGCTTCCAAAAATTTTGGGGAATAATTGCTCTTACCCTGGTCGGGTATTACGGCTAACCCAGGAACACCCTCACGCAACGAATCTGTTACTCTGACTATGGGAATGTTTTGTTTAGTGCGATTTTGACTATTTGGGAGTTGTTTTTCAAATGGAATAGTTCCTAATAACGGTAGTTTGATTTTCTCCTTCAGGGCAGGGGCGGTATGATAGGTATTGTCCAGCTTTTCAATTAGTATGGCTATGCCAATTCCTATGGCTAGACTTGCGAAAAATCCTGTAATTAAACTACGTTTTATATCCGAAGATACAGGACTCTTAGGTTTAGTTGGGGCTTGAATTAACTGCCAAGGTAGTTCTGTCTGAGCCACCTGAATTTGCAGTGTTTCGCGGGTAGTAAGAAAACGATTCAAGCTTTCAGTTGCAACCTGCAAATTTCGCTGCATTTCTGTATATTGCCGTGCCAAAACTGGCAATTGCTTGCGTCTTTGTTCGAGTTTCTGTTCGGCTTTGGCAAGCTCTTGGCTCTGCACTTCTAAACTTTGAACTTGAGTCCCTACGTCTGCAACTTTTACATCCAAAAAGCGCCGTGCTTCTTGGTTTAACAAGGGCAGCAGGTTATCTCGTTTATCCTTTAATGTTCGGATGCTTGGGCTATCTTCCTGGAAACGAGCTGACTCCGCAGCAATCTGAGTTTCTAATTGCCCCACCTGAATAATTAACTGTTGATATACAGTAGCATTATTCAACGCTGCTAGTTTTCCATCTTGTACTTGTAAGCCAGCTAAATTAGCACGAGCTTGTGCTAATTGCTGATTTACTAATAGTCGTTGCCCAGATAAATTATTGACTTGACTAGCAATTTGCTGTGCCTGGGTGTCTGGGTCGATAAAGTCGTATTTTTGCCGAAAAATTTGCAAATTTTTTTGAATTTCATCAACTCGTTTCTGTAAGGATGGTAGTTGTGTTTCAACAAACTGAATACCATTTTTTAACTTGGTTTGACGCTTGTCTTGGCTGTACTTTGAGTAATTATTAGCAATTTTATTTAGTACTACTTGAGTCTTATTTGCATCGTTACTTCGATAGCGAACTTCTATAATTTTGGTTTCACCTAAGCGAGTAATAGTTAGAGAATTTACCAAAGAGCTATAATCTATTCCTGGATAGAAATCTTGCAACTCCTTAACAATGTTCCCCATCAGATCAGGACTCTTGAGAACCTGTATTTGACTTTCGTAATCTAGACTAGACTTGTCTAGGTTAGCGTCTTTGACAACATCCACCACTTTGCTGTCATCATTAAGAGGTTCTACTAATAGCCGAAAATTGCCTTCATATTCTGGTTTTTGTCTTAGTGACGAGATGACAACAGCTATCATTAAAAGCGCGGCTACCCCTGCAATGATAAGCGATCGCCGCCGTAAAATACCTAGAAAATCACGAAAATTCCAATCATCCCCTATTCCTTCCGACTCCGTAAAAGCTTGAGCCTGAAGAAATGGAGAGCTAAAGTTCCTATTTTGGTCAGAACTTGAGGGTTGAGAAGAATTATTCTCCATTATTTATGAATACTTGGTAACAAGTCAAATAAGATTTTTCTAAAAATTTACAGCAATAATAATTCAACCATAACAGCAATCTTAGTAATGCAAGCACTATGGTAGAAGGTTATTGCAAGCTGATGCCTGACAAGCTTATTTTAATCCTTATGTAACAAAGATTATCACTTCTTATGACATTAATTAATATATTTTATTTGTGATTGTTAGCGCTGTTCGTGCGCTCGTCCCCACGCTCCCCGGTACGACCTAGCGTAAATAAATCGTCTGCCGTCAGACTCAGATCCAAGGGTAGCAACTTTCCAGGAGTGCGATCGCACCAGAATAAACCCCAAAACACACTTCTACGATTTATTTTTTAGGACTTACGCACTCAGTCGCTAGAAAACAAGACTTCGATAGGTGCAACCGAAGCGTCGTAATGACGCAAATACGTAATCCCTGCGTAAGTCCTGTTTTTCTGATTCCTTCTTAGCTCGACTTTATCTATTTTCCCGAACTATTTTGCGAGGTTTTTGAATAATTTTTAGATCTAGTTATTAGGCATCTAAAAAACCCATAATTTTTTTGATGTCAAGCTATTACTATATTATACAGTTAATCAATTATTTATTTCTCTGAGTTATTACACAAGTTTACGTTTGATTTTATACTTTTTTTTGCTGCCGATAATTGCTATGGCAGATTAAATTGATTAAAAATTAAGATGATACTTGTATTTTAGCCAACAAATCTATTTCAGCTTTTTCATAACAAATACTTAAAAAATGTATATTTTTAATTCAATTGCTTAATAGATTATACGTAAGTAGTTAATAATTTTATTAAGATAGTGTAAAAAAAATCATAGTTATATAAATTTTTAATGAAGTACATAAGTAAATTTCAAACATGGTATTCTAGTTAAAAATTACATGTAAATAAAAAAGGAACATCACATTATAAACAAAAATTACATGTAAGAATTTAAAAAAAAACTTGAAGACTGATATGATATAATACCAATCTGATTTAATTTAAGTGTGTTCCGAGTTTTTAACCAGAAGGCAGTTTAGAATGGCAGCTACTACCTTTTGGAAGTCAAGAAAAGTTCTTTAGCAGATAAAGCATAGCGACTTACCTTAAGGCATAAGGCTTCAGTAGTAGCTAATTCTGTTGTTAATCAGATTTGTTTTTGTGTTGTGTGTTCTGATGTCCCTGTCATGTGTTGTTCTGTCCAAAAAAAGTACGCGTTATCAATTCAAATGACATGATTTTTGTATTTATCTATACAAAAGTTACTAATGCGTCCCTGAGTTTCAGAAAAATTTTGCACAGACTAATACATCGCCCAGCTCGGATGAGTTTAGCTTCGTATTAATCGGTTGCACAATTAGGTCGGCTTGCCGTTACCTTCTGTGAGTCTTGGGATTATACCCGCTAATTAACACTCGTACATCGCAGTCAAGCAATTGTACGGAGTTATAAAGCTGGGTAAATTTTTAATGTCCATTACTGGCTTGGCTTGAGCATTTCAGTGGCGTTTTAAAGAAGATTTAGGGTGTAACCGATGAGACTTAATGAATGGATTAATATCAAGTTATTTCAATCGCTCTCTTCTAGGTTAGAAAGTAAGAATCAGCATTCTCTAAAAAGTAAAGAGTCCATCAAATTGTCTGTAATCACTCAGTTTTTCCCGCCAGACTATGCGGCAACAGGACAGTTGATTGAGGAACTTGTGAGACATTTAGGATCTCTTGGTATAGACATTGAGGTTTTTACAAGTCAGCCAGGATATGCGTTTCGGACTCCTAACGCTCCAGCAGTTGAACGAGTAGGTCGAGTGCGAATTCAGCGATCGCGCACTGCTCAACTCTGGCCCGGGCGAATTCGCGGCAAAGCCGTCAATGGTATTTTGTATACCTTGCGGGCAGCACTACATCTATTCAGAGCCAGACATCGCAACAATGTTTTACTAGTGACAACAGCTCCCCCCTTTTTGCCACTTGTGGGATATCTGGGTTATGTCTTTTTTAAAATTCCTTATATCTGCATCCTCTATGACCTTTATCCCGATATAGCGATCGCTCTGGGAGTAATTCCCAAGCATCACTGGCTAGCGCGATTGTGGCAAGCCCTGAATAAAAAAATTTGGCGTTCTTCTAAGGCGATCGTCGTTCTAAGTCCTGCAATGAAACTACAGGTAGCCGCGAATTGTTCACAGATAGCCGATAAAATTTCTGTGATTCACAGTTGGGCAGACCCTGACTTGATTGTGCCAATTGCCAAGCAAGAAAACTGGTTTGCCTGGAAGTACAACTTAGTGAAGAAATTTACCGTACTCTACTCCGGTAATCTGGGTCGGTGTCATGACATGGATACCATCCTAGAAGCGGCAAAGCAACTGCAAGATGAGCCAATTCAGTTTGTCTGCATTGGTGGTGGAGCCAAACGCGATGAGTTGATTTTGCAAGTGAATCAATTAGGGTTGAGCAATTTTATGTTTCTACCCTATCAAGACAAGCAGGTCTTGCCCTACTCACTAACAGCTTGCGATCTGTCGCTCGTGAGTGTGGATGAGTGTACGGAAAATTTAGTCACCCCAAGCAAGCTTTACTCAGCTTTAGCGTCGGGAAGACCGATCGCCGTTATTTGCTCTTCTTATTCATACCTGAGACAACTCATTGCCGAAGCCGACTGTGGTGGCACATTTGAGAATGGAGACGGTAATGGTCTAGCTCAATTTATTCGCTTGCTGAATCGCGATCGCCAACTAGCAGAACGCATGGGTAAAGCAGGACGTCAATATTTGCGATCGCATTTCACACCCAAAATTATCTCCAAAGAATACCTTGATGTTTTGGCAAGAGTGGTATTGTCTGAGGATGTGAGATCCATGTCTCAAAACCTTACAGAGTAAGTTCTTGGAGATATTTTGCTGGAAAAATAAGATATCAATTGGGCTTGCAATCAGAATAGATATTCAGCTTGGGAACATAAATATTTGCGCTTTTATTGTTACCCAATCTAAATATTCTCTTCAGCCCAGGCAATAGAACTTACCACGTCTTGACAAAGTATTTACCATCACAAATAAGATTAGTAATACTTATGTTACTATGACTTGTCATCCTTAGTACTTAGTGGAGTAACAAACGTGCAAAATGTCGGTGAAATGGAAACATTTACCTTTTAATTTCCCCCAGATAATGAGGCTAAAATTAACTGAAAATTTTCATAGATGATGGCTAACAACTTAGATTTTAAGGATTAAATATTATGAACAATTAAAGGTTAATAAAAGTTATTGCCAGATAGTGACAGCACTTGCAATTGTTTGCTAGGGCTAATTTTTTTCATTATTGTCAAATTTGAAATTGGTTTATTTTGTTTTAATATTTAATTTGGTTAAGAGTCAAAAATGTTCTATCAAAATGGTGTAAGATATTACGTAATATCGATATAAGAAAAAACCTATGAACAAAACTAGGCTAACTTATTGAGTGTTTAACAAGTATTGATTGAGTTTATTGAGATTATCCTCAATTGATGCCCACACTGGAAACAGATAAGGCATCAAAAACTAAAATTGAATAATTAGTTATGAATTAGGAGTTGGGCTTCGATGGTCTTTTTGATCTCAGTCCCTCCAACGTAACCTTCCTTTTGTATTTTTTTATTGATATTGGGAGGTCGAAATTGCAGAGAAGGTGTGATCGATATCGGAAACGTTCAAAACGACGAGCCATATATTGTCCAGTTCATGATTGCTATATCGATAGCATGAGTCAAAAATATCGGTTGTTTGCCGATCAACCAGGGCAGTTGCAGCAACGGGGTATGAGCCGGCGCAGTGCATTGATGCTGGTAGCGTCCCAAACTACAGTTTCTATAGATGGAGAATGGTTAGAAGCTTTCTGGTGCGAGCAGTGTCAAGGGACAAAATGGTATCACGTTCATAAGTGCGATGAGCGCACCTATGAACTTTCAGCAGCACCACGAGAGCTTTGGCAACAAGTAGCAGGAGTAGTCGATCCCCAAGGCAACCCTTCTGTAGGAGAGTTTACTCGCAGGCATTCACGGCTAGTTGGTTGTAACAGCATCAAAGATTTCAACTTTGTCAGTTAAGCATCAATTTATGAGTAATCAAGAGATCGGCTTTAAGCAGGAATTGGTGATTGAAGCCGGACGCGCCGAAAAGCAATATTGGAAAGATTTGTGGCGCTATCGGGAGCTATTCTATTTTCTTGCTTGGCGTGACATTCTGGTGCGCTACAAGCAAACTGCGATCGGCATGGCTTGGGCATTGATCCGACCATTTTTGACAATGGTGGTGTTCACTGTGGTCTTTGGAAATATTGCAAAATTACCCTCCGAGGGAGTACCTTATCCGATTTTGGTATTTGCTGCCATGCTACCTTGGCAGTTTTTTGCCACTGCCTTGAGTGAGTGCAGCAACAGTCTGGTTAGCAATGCCAACTTGATCTCTAAAGTTTACTTTCCGCGTTTGATTGTACCCATCAGTGCAGTGATTGTCAGCTTTGTAGACTTCATGGTTTCCGGCATGATTCTATTAGGGCTGATGGCTTGGTATAACTTTGTTCCTAGTTGGCGCATACTCACACTACCATTATTTATCGGCATTGCCTTTGCCGCATCAATCGGAGTCGGTTTGTGGCTAGCAGCGTTAAATGTACAATACCGGGATTTTCGGTATATTGTGCCGTTTATTGTGCAATTTGGCTTATATATATCGCCCGTAGGTTTTAGTAGCAACCTGGTTCCAGAACAATGGCGTTTGCTGTATTCTTTAAATCCAATGGTAGGCGTAATTGATGGCTTTCGCTGGGCTATTTTAGGTGGAACTTCAAAAATTTACATCCCTGGATTCATGTTATCTGTGGGATTAGTTTTCTTTTTATTGGTAAGCGGCATTTGGTATTTCCGCAAAATGGAACGGACATTTGCTGACGTAATTTAGGTAGTAATTCAAAATTAAATAGTAAAACTTCAAATTTATTCTGCGAGTCAACTTAGTTTGCTCGCTAGCTGATTTGAAAATCATTTTTTTGGAATAAATCAAAATGCTTTTAAAAGAACTCAAAGATAAAGTAGAAAATAAAGAAGCAAAAATTGGAATTATTGGTTTGGGATATGTAGGATTGCCAATTTTAACAGCTTTTGCCAAAAAAGGTTTTTCAGTACTAGGATTTGATGTAGATCGACAGAAAATTAATCAAATTCAAGCTGGGCAATCATATATAAAGCATATTCCTTCAGAAGATTTAAAAAATCACTTAATTGATGTCACCAGCGATATGAGTCGTTTGGAAGAAATTGATGCGATTGTGATTTGTGTTCCCACTCCTTTAAATATACATAGAGAGCCTGATTTAAGTTATGTTATCGATACAACTTATGCGATCGCTCGTTCTTTGAAAGTAGGACAGTTGATTATTTTAGAAAGTACAACTTACCCAGGTACAACCAAAGAAGTAGTGCTACCGATACTTTCTAGCAGTGGCTTTATAGTAGGTGAAGATTTTTCCCTTGCTTACTCTCCCGAACGCGAAGATCCGGGAAATGAAAATTACTCTTTAGTTAATGTTCCAAAAGTAGTAGGTGGAATCACAACTTTATGCCGCGATTTAGCGGAAAGTCTCTACAATCAAATAATTGCCACAACTGTTCCCGTATCATCAACTCAAACCGCAGAAGCAACTAAAATTCTCGAAAATATTTACCGTGCTGTCAATATTGCTTTGGTAAATGAATTAAAGATTTTGTTTCAAAAAATGGATATAGATATCTGGGAAGTGATTGAAGCCGCAAAAACCAAACCCTTTGGTTTTCATGCTTTTTATCCAGGTCCCGGATGGGGTGGACATTGTATTCCTATAGATCCATTTTATTTAACATGGAAAGCCAGAGAATATGATGTTTCTTTACGATTTATTGAATTGGCAGGTGAAGTTAATACTTTAATGCCTAACTATGTAGTAGAGAAGTTAGTTGCAGCACTGAATAATCACAGCAAAGCTTTGAAAAACTCTCGAATTCTAATTTTAGGAGTAGCTTATAAGAAAAATATTGACGATCAGCGTGAAAGTCCTTCTTTGAAAATAATTCAGCTTTTACAAAGGCAAGGAGCGCATATAGAATATCACGATCCTTATGCTATGACGTGTTCCAATCATCGTCATTATCCAGAAATCAACTTACAATCTGTATCTTTAACTCAAGAAAGTTTGCAGAATTTTGATGCCGTCATCATTACCACCGCTCATGATAATGTAGACTATGATTTGGTAGCAAAATATTCATCTTTAATAGTTGATACCCGCAACGTTTTAGCGACAAAAGGTTTAACAACAGAAAATACGGTTGTTGCTTGAGTGCCAAATAATTTGCTATTTTAATTATTGGGGATTTTGAATTGTTTATGATACCTCTGAGTGATAAATATGTAGCAGTAATAGGCTGTGGATACTGGGGTAAAAATTTAGTTCGAGAATTTGCTCAATTAGGTGTCTTGCGGATAATTTGTGATTACAGCCAGCAAACTTTAGAAGAGTTAAAAACAAAATTTGATGTTGAGGCAGTTTCTGACTTTGCCAAAGTCTTGGCAATGCCAGATGTCCAAGCGGTAGTAATAGCTACCCCAGCACCAACTCATGCAAGTTTGGCAGTGCAAGCATTAGCTGCCGGCAAAGATGTGTTTGTTGAGAAACCTTTGGCTTTGACGTTAGAAGATGCACTTTTGATAGAAGCTGCTGCGAGAAAAAGCGATCGCATTCTCATGGTTGGACATTTACTAGAATACCACCCAGCTTTAGTAAAACTTCGCGCTCTTGTAGCTGAAGGAAAAATTGGTAAACTGCGATATATTTATTCAAATCGCTTAAGTTTTGGTAAAGTTAGAACTGAGGAAAATGTGCTTTGGAGTTTTGCCCCTCATGATATATGTTCAATTCTCGGATTCATTGGCAAATTACCTATATCTGTACAAGCTGTAGGTAGTGCGAACTTAGGTAAAGTTGAAGACTTTTGCCTTGTGAATCTGGAGTTTGAGCAAATCAAAGCTCATATTTTTGTTAGTTGGCTGCATCCTTTTAAAGAACAGCGACTGGTAGTAGTTGGAGATTCTGGTACGCTAGTATTTGATGATGTTTCTGTAGATGCCAAGTTGACTTTGTACGACCAGCAAGCTGAATTGCAAGATAACATTCCCGTACTCAAATTAAATTCTAAAATTGTCATTCCTATTGAGGCAGCATCACCTCTAACGCAAGAATGCAAACATTTTCTTAGTTGTGTAGAAAGCAGACAGACTGCCCTAACCAGCGTTCAAAATGGGATTGATGTTTTGACTGTTTTACAGTCCGCTCAAAAATCGCTAGAATCTTCAGGTAAAGCTGTTTATTTAAAGGAGGTTCAAGTTGTCAACTGATAGTGCTTCAACGGCAAAAAAATTAGATTATTTTGTACATGAATCAGCTTATGTTGATTTGCCGTGTACTATTGGTGCGGGAAGTCAAATCTGGCACTTTAGCCACATTATGAAAGATGTGGAGATTGGTGAAAAATGTAAAATAGGACAAAATGTATTTGTTGCTTCTGAGGTAAAAATTGGGCAAAATGTGAAAATTCAAAATAACGTCTCTCTCTATGCGGGTGTAATTTTAGAAGATGATGTTTTTTGCGGTCCTAGTTGTGTTTTTACCAATATTAATACACCACGTTCGGCTTTTCCTCGCAATACAATCGATGATTATTTAGTAACTTTGGTGAAGCAAGGAGCGACAATTGGTGCAAATGCGACAATTGTTTGCGGTCATACAATTGGACGTTATGCATTTATTGGTGCTGGTTCAACTGTGACAAAAGATATTGCCGATTACGCACTAGTTTATGGAAATCCGGCAAAGCAAGTTGGTTGGATGTGTGAGTGCGGTGCGAAGTTAGATGAATTTGAAAAAACTACTGTTTGTAAAGCTTGCGATCGCACGTATGAATATTGCGGTGAAAATCAAATTAAAAGGATGGAATGACGATTGTGAATATTCCCCCATTTGACGCAACTTGTCAATATCAAAGTATATCATCTGAGATAGAGAAAAATATTTGTGCAGTCATGGCTGGTGGACGCTACATTATGGGTCCGCAAGTCAAAGAGTTTGAATTAGAGTTTGCTCAATATTTGAGTTGCGATCAAGTAATTTCCTGTAACTCTGGCACAGATGCGCTACATTTAGCTCTGAGAGCTTTGAGGATTGGTGCTGGTGATGAGGTGATAACGACACCTTTCACATTTATTGCCACCACCGAAGCAATTGGTATGGTGGGAGCGACTCCTGTCTTTGTCGATGTTGATTTAGATACCTACAATATCGACACTGAGTTAATTGAGTCAAAAATTACAGATAGCACCAAAGCTATCTTACCAGTACATTTGTACGGTCGTCCTTGCAATATGACGGCAATTATGGAAATTGCCCGCAAGTATAATTTAAAAGTGATTGAAGATTGCGCTCAAGCTACAGGTGCTGTTTGGTCAGGTAAAAAAGTCGGGACAATTGGAGACGTTGGTTGTTTTAGCTTTTTCCCTACCAAAAACTTGGGATGTTTTGGCGATGGTGGTGCGATCGCTACTTCTGATAAAGTAATTGCAGAGCGAGTTGAGTATTTACGCAGACATGGGGGTAAAGTTAAATATCAGCATGAAGAATTAGGACTCAACAGCCGCTTAGACACTTTACAAGCAGCAGTTCTTTTAGTCAAGTTACAGTATTTGGATCGGTGGAATTCTGTGAGGGCTGAAATTGCAGATTATTACAGAAATCAACTCTCTAATGTTAAAGGCATCGTCTTACCTACAATGCAGTCAGGATCAGTATGGAATCAATTTACCATCAGAATTTTAGATAAACAACGCAGTAACGTGCAGAAATTCCTCAAAGAAAAAGGAATAGGTTCAATGGTGTACTATCCTATCCCTCTCCACTTACAACAGGTACACTCTAACTTGAATTATCCCCTTGGTTCACTACCAATTAGTGAACAATTGAGCGATGAAGTTTTATCTTTACCGATGTTTCCAGAACTAACTGCATCAGCGCAACAAGTAGTTGTTGAGTCTGTAAGTCAAGCTTTTTTTGCATTAACTTAACAGCAGAATTCAGGAGTCAGGAGTCAGGAGTCAGAAGGTAAATGGATTTATATCTAGCCTGTCAGACTTGGCTGCTATACTTCATTTAATTGCAAACTGCTATAACAGTGCCATTTCGTTTATTTTTCATGGTAATTTGTGATGAATGGTGAATCATCTCCTTCCCGTTTGAAGTTAATTTCATATCTAACTTTGTTTCTCAGCATTGCCTTTGGTATCGTTGGACAATTGCTGATGAAACATACTATGAGCAATAAAACCGAACAATTATTTACCTGGGCATTTATTCAGCAATTAGTTTTGGCTTTGAGTGTTTATAGTCTTGGAATAGTTAATTGGATATTTGCTTTACGAACTGTCAAACTGAGTATTGCTTATCCTCTGACTAGCTTAAACTACGTGGGCATCCTTTTGGGTTCATACTACTTTTTTGATGAGAAAATTACGCTAATTCGAGTTGTTGGGGTAGTTCTCATTTTTCTGGGAGTTCTTTTGGTAGCGCTTCCAATTAAAGATAGCCAAATCCAGAAAGGAGCTAGCTAAAGTTACAGTAACTCACACAAAAGGTATTCAGAAATGAATATAATTCCTTGGCTGATTTTATTACTTATAGTTGTCCTGGGTACAGCAGGGCAACTATCACTAAAGTATGCATTTCAAGGTTCTAGTTCTGCTAAGGAAACAAGCAACTCAGTTCGAGACTTGTTATTTTCTCCTTATTTTTGGATTTGGTTTATCTCTTATGTAGTTGTGACCGTATTGTGGCTGATTGTATTACGGACAATTCCTCTGAGTCAGGCATTTCCAGCGTTAGGATTAACATTTGCTCTCGTACCGTTGGCTTCTCATCGTTTTTTGCGTGAGAATGTTGTATTTAGCCAATGGTTGGGAATCGCTATTATTGTAACGGGTGTAATTCTTGTTGTCCAAACATAAATAAGCCCATCTTTATTTTTTAATCTTAACAAAGAGAAACTTTTATGACTGAAACTCCTTACAAAATTTTAGTTACAGGTGTCG
>JBPCQW010000613.1:0-2629 GCA_050997715.1 Hassallia sp. | reverse complement strand
GGTTTTGTTTGTGTAGTTGCGATTTTAATCGCTGCAAGATATTAGTATGAGTAGATTACCTATGAAAAGTTGGTAATTAATAATAAAATAGTGATGAATTAAGAGTTAGGAATATCAACTCTTAATTTATAACTTCTCAATTACTAATTACTCATTAACAGTGATTCTGTTTTAGCAGTATTCTTAGCCAGTGATAACCGTAGAATCTACAGTATTTATCTGAGATGATATTAAGCCTAGTTGAATACTCGCTATTTCCACCGAACCCCAGGCAGCGTTTGACTTATCCGCTAAATTACCAGCAATATAAACACCTCACCCCTAACCCCTCTCCTTAGTAAGGAGAGGGGAAATAAAGCACAGCTTTATGGGGGTGAGGTTTTATCGGAATAATGGTTAATTTATTCGACGTGATATGATTCTTGCGGGGTGTATTTTGCGCTTTAAAAATGAAAAGGACGGGCAAAATACCCATCCTACAAAAATATAAATTTCATCCAGCAAATATACAACGCTTATGAAAAATTCCCCTCCTCGCACGCAAGAAGGGGTACTTTCACAGTCTCTAAGGTTACATTCAGGTAATGAAACCAAACCTAAAAAACTATAAGCTTATTAAGTACCGGGAGTAGCGGTGACGGTGACGGTGTAAGTGTAGGTATCAGGAGCAAGCGTACCAGTAGCTATAGATGCTGTCATGTTGATTTGTGCATCTCCAGTATCAGTGCTTGCTAAAGGAAGCGTAGTTATTCCACTGCCAACGCCCGGAGAATTAAGTGTTTTGCCAGCAAGAGTAAGTGTTGCTGTGTTCTTAGTAGTAGAAGTAGTACCAGTAGTTTGTACAGGATCAGAGATTTGTAAGGTTCCACCAACACAGTTTACATTTACGGATGCAGCTGTAGTGCTATTTAGTGTAGTTTTAGCAGCATCGGCAGTTAAACTTCCAGTTGATGTACCAGCAGTAGGAAGCTCTACATTACAAGTAGCAGTAACACCTCCAACAAATGTGGCAACTTCTGTGGTATCAGCTTTAGCACTAGAAGCGAAACCAACGACGCCAGCCAACATCAAAGCAGAAACGAATAAAGAACGACGTAACATAGTAAAATCCTCAGGAATTTAAATTACTTTTGAAAAGCGATCAATCGAGAAACAACTTAGGTTGCGACTTTCAAATTGAGAGCATAATTGAAAAAGGGTGTGCAAAATGCAACAGCAGGTTCTACGCGCAACCTAAGATAATCAAGTGATAGTGTCAAATTGCCCTAATTACTTTTGAAGTTGGTTAAATCCAAAGTTGAAAAAACCAACCTTTGCTGTGCTACTTGGATAGTATGAATAAGCAAATATCAAGCTAGTCAGCCTTGAGTGAAATTTTTCTCTACCTGGTACTAAATTAACTAGCAAAAGATACAAAGAAAACAGTGCTAATACGCAAAATCAACGCTGTGAAATAAACTGCGTCAAAATACCGATTTTCAGCGTATTTATATAAAGTTATCTTAAAATGAGCTTGAAGCGTTGGAAATCATCTTCTCATTTCCATCACTTACTTACAATATTATACAGAAAAGTCATCCTTCCCAGGACAGATTTTTTAATGCACTACCGTACTGCCCGACGACTGGAAGTCGCGGCTACACAAACGAAGTCCGCCTACGCGGACTAATTATTTTAAAAGCCTACGCAGGTAGATTTTCTTGGTTGTCAACTTTCATCTTTATAAACCTGACTTCGATGTTTTACCTTAATTATGGTTACTATCAAAACATCATCCTCTATTTCATAAACTACTCGGTACTCACCTACTCGAATACGATATGAGTTATCATCACCTTGTAATTTTTTAACTGCGTTCGGACGGGGTTCTATTGCTAAGTCATTAATTTTAGTTTGTATGCGTTTCTGTACATCTAGAGGTAATTTTATAAATTGTTTTCTTGCACCCTTTGAAAACTCTACAGTGTAAGTCACGCAACATCCTTTTTTATTTCCTAAATTGTATTTGTGCCCACGGCACAGTACCGTTAATACGTATATCTTCTCTAGCTTCTTTAATATCTTTTAAATCTTCTTCATCTTCTTCATCATCAATTTTTTTCAAGAAAGCATAAATTTCATCTAAAGTACTGTCATAAGCTTGGTTTAGCAGTACGTTGATAGCTTTGATTATTTCTTGTCTTTCGTGTTCGGTTTTCATTTTTATACTTCTTCCAAACTTTCCAACAGTTTACTTAATTTTAAAAGCCTACGCAGGTAGACTTTGTTTGTTTAGCCGCGACTTTAGTCGTCGGATATTTTTGTAATACATTGAAGTTGTGACTTGTCAATAGAGATTTATTGTTAATTCAACCTATTGACAAATGACGACTACAAAAAAATACAGCTTAATCAAGCGTTTTTATCAAAAAACCTGCTCTAACTTTTGAAAGTCTCGCTGCACTTCTAGGGAAAGAGACTTGTTATTGGGGTCAGTCTTTAGGGCTTTTTTAAGATAAATTCTCGCTTTGAGCAGTTGTTTTTCACCAATAAGCGCTCGTCCCCAAATTTGATAGGCGATCGCTTGCCATTGTCGCACTTCGGCATCTTCCGGTAAACGTTCTGCCAAAGCTTCCGCGAGAGCGATCGC
>JBPCQW010000539.1:0-7331 GCA_050997715.1 Hassallia sp. | reverse complement strand
TCTTGCTGTTATATTTAGCTACTTGTAAATTATAAGCTATTTAGTATTCAATAATATCAACCACTTATTAAACTGTCATAATACTCTTTTATCATACCAAAGATATTTGATACGAAGCCGCTATTTACCTATTGTTGTTTTTTGGTGACTAATATCTCAATACGCTTGATGGTACGGTGTTATGGATAGATTCCGCATCTTTTAGGGCAACAGCATTAAAAACTACAGTTCTTTTTGTATTTTAGATTACTTTTTAAGAGAAATGTTCCTTGATCTATTACAATTACAACATCCGCAAATGCTTTTGGAAAGGGCGTTCTGCGGTTCTAAATTGTTGTTTAATACCAAACACACATACAGAGTAATAACCCCCAAGTATCTGTGTTTCGCACAATTATAAGTAATTACACGATAGTTTTTTTGAGACGCGATCGCAACTTGAGCAACTATCAGTTTTCATCACCAATTAACACCGAATAAATACAGATAAATCAAAAGTATTTTAAATTGTTAATCAGTGATTGGAAGGAAGAAAATGTTTAAATTTTTTCACGTAATAATCTGAGAGATAGTACTTTAATTTTGTCAATCTATATATAGTTAGAGTATAAATACTTTTTCCGAAAATAAGAATCATCTCTGATTAATACAGAATCCCAATTCATAAAGCTATCAGTCAAAAGTTGAAAAAAATTCGTGAGGAGGAAAATGAGAAATATTATAATAATTTAACAAATAAACGAAACTAAAAAAACCGCCACTAAAATAGGGCGGTCTGGTTAAGCAATCGGAGGGTAATTACAGCTTACTCTGCCAATAATCAAGATTGTTGTAGCGAAGTTTGCATTTGTGGATAGTTGCAAATTGGGCATTGGGCATTTTTAAGAGGGGAAAAGGGGAAAGGGGAAAGGTAAGAAAGAAGAAATATTTCTCCCCCTGCGATAAGATTGCTCCCCTTGTCCCCCTTGTCTCCCCATTCCCCACTACCCTTTACCATAAGCACTCATCGGTTCTTTGATAAAACGGATGTAAAGATGCTTAAACGTAGATTTAATCACGCGGGGCATTCCAAAATCGATAGGCATTAATTTATCTGGTAGTTGCCAATCATCTATTTTTAGTAAGTCAGGATGTAAGTGGGGAAAGTCAATTTCCGCAAGTTCCGGACACAAAATGAGTCGCTTTGACGCAGCGAGGGTAGGTACTTGTTCGGGTAAGACATTGAGGACTTCCACCATTGCCCTATCGAGGGCAAATACATTTGCAGATGCGGCTAAAACGCCGAGTGGACGAGGTTCCCCACCGCTGGGACCATTTCCTTCATGACCGATGATGCCATCTAAAATAGTTAAATCTGGATTAATTGCCCTAGCAGTTTCTACTAACATTTCTCCAAATCGGTTGGCATCTTTGCCAGCTTCCATGTGCCACCAAGCTTTCATTTTGCCGGGAACGCAACCAAAGAGGTTTTTTACCCCCAGCGTTAAGGTCAACTGAGCGTGAGATTTCACTTTCGGCAAGTTAATCACCACATCTGCTTCCATCGCTTCTTTGCACAGTAGCAGATGGTTAAAGTCTTCGTTGACGGTTTCGTAACGCGATCCATGAAAATCTATAATTGGAAGCTTGAGTTCTTCGATTATCGGGAGATAGTTATTTGCGATCGCTACTGCCTTAGCACTGCCAAAAGCAGGACTATCTCCCAAAAATGGCTGACCACCAGCCTCAATCACCATCTTGGCAACTTCATAAACTAATTCGGCGCGGGTGGTACACTCTTTACCGGGACGCGCTCCTGTGAGTAGATTCGGTTTTAGCAAAACGCGCTGTCCTGGTTTGACGAATGCCGTCATTCCCCCTAAAGGTTCTAGGAGGAGCGCTAAAGATTCCCGTAACGCCTCGCTTTCGTAGGAAGTAGCCCGAATCAAACTGACAGATGGTTTTTGAGTCTGCATGGAACTCTGGGGACTGGGGATTAGGGACTGGGAACTGGGGACTGGGAAGAAACAGATTCATGTGAATAATCTCTTTCCTAATCCCTAGTTCCTAATCCCTATCTTACTTATTCCTTTTTAATCTACTTCTACCTCAAGTGCCCTGAGGGGTAAGATACCGCTCATCTGTTCTAGATTTAACACTTGGGCTAATTCCTCATCGCTCATCAGACCTTTTTCTAAGACAATCTGCCGTAGAGATTTACCAGTTTCTAAAGATTCTCTGGCTACAGCCGCAGCATTTAAATAACCAATATGGGGATTTAATGCCGTGACTAAAGCTAAACTACCTTCAGCGTAAGCCAAACAACGATCGCGGTTGGCGGTGATTCCTTTAATGCAGCTTTCGGTAAGTGCTTTGATGGTATTTCCCAAAATTTCGATGCTGTGAATCAGGTTGTAGGCAATCAACGGCATCATCACATTTAATTCTAATTGTCCGGCTTGGGCAGCAAGAGCGATCGCACTGTCGTAACCCATCACCTGAAAACATACCATTGAGGTCATCTCTGCCATGACTGGGTTATATTTTCCTGGCATAATTGAGGAACCTGGTTGCACTGGTGGCAATTGAATTTCTTTCAAACCTGTTTTTGGACCCGAATCCATCAACCGCAAATCGTGAGATATTTTGACTAAATCCTGTGCTAAGTTGCGTAAAGCACCAGAAACATTCACAAATGGTGCCATACTCTGCATTGCAGCCATTAAGTGCGGTGCAGGTTCTAAAGGACAGTCAATCAATTCTGAGATAGCTTGCACTACACGAGCGCGATAATCTGGATGAGTATTCATACCTGTTCCGGCTGCGCTACCTCCCAAACCCAGCACCATCAAATCCCCAGAAGCTGTGTAAATGCGGTTTTGGTGTTCTGAAAGGATTTGTGCCCAAGCGCGGAAATTTTCACCCAAACGCACAGGTACAGCGTCTTGTAAGTGCGTTCTGCCAGATTTGACGATATCTTGAAATTCGTCGGCTTTTTCTTCGAGGGATGCGATCGCATTATCTAAAGCTGGCTGCAATGTCTTTGATAATGCCAATAAGCCACCAATGCGAATTGCTGTAGGAATCACATCATTGGTAGACTGTCCGTAGTTTACGTGGTCATTGGGACTAACTTGCTTGTAATTACCTTTTTCAGAGCCGAGAATTTCTAAAGCGCGAGTTGCTAGTACTTCGTTGACATTCATGTGGTGAGAAGTACCGGCTCCCGCTTGATAAATGTCTACCACAAATTGCTCGCGAAACTTACCCGCAAGTATTTCATCAGCCGCTTGCACAATTGCTTGACTAATTTCCTGGGGAATGCATTTTAATTCACAGTTGACGATAGCGGTAGCTTTTTTAATTATCATACAAGCGTCTACGTAAGTATTTAGAGGCTTGATGCCGCTGATGGGGAAGTTTTCCATTGCCCGCAGCGTTTGAATGCCGTAATAAGCGCTACTAAGGATTTGGCGATCGCCCATTGAATCGCGTTCTGTACGAAATTGATAATCTGTTGGTTTCATGCTGATTTGATGCCGGGAAAATGTATATGTCACAAAATAGAAACCATATCAGATAAACTAATCTGCGTTACCTAACGGTTCCTAATCGGTGAATTCCCTATGACTCTACCTAATTGGATTACTTTTTCTCGCCTTCTAGGTATACCATTTTTGCTTTATGGTTTGTATGATCCTACTCCTCAATTGAGATGGGTATGTTTGACGGTTTTTCTTGTGGCAGCGTTGACTGATTGGTTAGATGGCTATTTAGCACGAAAACTCAACCAAATTACGGATTTAGGTAAATTTCTCGATCCGTTGGTAGATAAATTGCTGGTATTGGCACCGTTACTGGTTTTGATTGAGTTAGGAAGAGTTCCAGCTTGGGGAGTATTTTTAATTTTAGGACGAGAGTTAGCGATCGCAGGTTGGCGAGTTAATCAAACTACAATTACCGGGGCGAATATTTGGGGTAAGCTGAAAACGGTGAGTCAGATAGTAGCGATCGCGCTTTTAATTGCACCTCTTCCTCAAGTCTGGCAAACTCCCTCTATAATTGCTTTTTGGGTTTCTGTCGCTTTAACGTTAATTTCTGGGGCAATTTATCTTTTACCGCAAAAAGAAAATTCCTCAACTTGACAAAATAGCAACTTCAAGACTTATCCAAAAACGGCAACAAACTCTTATATCATGACAGGTTTATTACATATCATGTAGAGACGTTCCACCGGAACGTCTCTACGAGGGTTGCGGTTTTTTTATTAGTGTTAATTAAGGGGACATGATATTATTCCTCTGCGCTCTGGAGCCGTTTATTTTTCACTCCTAAACTTGAAGCAGATTACACCCGAACCAACAAAGATTTACCTGGGGAAGTTGACAAAAAATTATTTCTTCGCATTTCCCAAGCGAGGGAAGTGTGAACTATTTTATCTAAGTCGTTGTACAACTGTAGCCAACCTAGTACTTTAGAGATTTTATCTGCACAAGCTGTCACGCAAGCAGGATCGCCAGGACGACGGTTAGCTTCGATAACGGGAAAATCCACCCCAGAAATTGCCTTTACCCGTGAAATCACTTCTCGCACGCTGTAACCTTGTCCATAGCCACAATTGAGAATTTGGCTTTCACCGTTTTGTTGGAGGTAGCGCAAAGCATCTAAATGTGCTGTAGCTAAGTCTTCAACGTGGATATAATCACGAATTCCCGTGCCATCTGGTGTGGAAAAATCAGTGCCATAAATTCGCACTTCTTTTTTGCGTTTGAGTGCTGCATCACAAGCAGCTGCAAACGGACAACGTGGGAACCGATGTAACCAGCACCCCCAGTCACTAATACTTTGTTTTTCATCTCCCTTTACCTAACAAAACAACTCGAATGGTTTTGAAGGCGATCGCCTGATTAATTTCCTCGCAATCTAAATTTGATTTTGTTTCAAAGCTTTTAAATTCTTTGGGCAGTACTGCCTCATAGTCGGTACTGCTGATAAATCTGATTAGCAGCGCGATGCACCAACGAGTGACGCCACACAAGCGACTTCATATCATCCGCATAACCACCACCGATAACGCAGGCTACGGGATAACCAGCAGCTACACAGGTACTCAAAACCTGCATTTCCCGGCGAAAAATGCCAGTATCAGTTAAAGCTAATTTTCCCAAGCGATCGCCTAAATGCGGATCGACACCAGCATCATATAAAATCAAATCTGGCTTGACATCTGATAATAAATCTGGTAAGTATTTTGCCAAGGTTTGCAAATAAGCATCATCTTCCATTCCTGTTGGTAGGGGAACATCAAGATCGCTTTTTTGCTTAGTACCGGGAAAATTGACTTCGCAGTGCATCGAGAAGGTGAAAACACTGTCGTCGTCTTGAAAGATAAAAGCTGTACCGTCACCTTGATGAACATCTAAATCGACAATCAGGATTTTTTTAGCGAGGTTGAGTTTTTGTAAAACGCGACAGGCGATCGCTAAATCATTGAAAATACAAAAACCAGAACCATAACTGGGAAAAGCGTGATGCGTACCACCAGCAGTATTACACGCCAAACCGTGAATTAGTGCGAGTTTAGCCGTAAGTATTGTACCACCAACCGCCACACAAGTACGATTTACCAGCGCCGGACTCCAAGGTAAACCAATGCGCCGTTGTGCTTTTAGGTCTAGTGTTCCGTTACAGTAAGCTTGAACGTATTCACAGGTGTGAACTAATTCTATCAACTCAGGGTGTGGAAATTCAGGGATGTGGAATTGTTGTAATTGTGCCACACCATCAGCTAACAGCAGTTCGTATAATTGCTGGAACTTTAACATCGGAAAGCGATGTCCTTCAGGTAATGGTGCAACGTAATCTGGGTGATAAATAATTGGCAAGTCCATATAATTAATTTTTAGTTTTAACCGCTAATAGTGCCAACTACCCAAACTGTGATAATTGCTCTTTGACTCAGCCAAGTATAATTTAAACTGTAACCAAACACAGGAAAATAGCAAATAAACCTAAGTGCCTTTTTTAGTTGAAAAAATCAGTATTTCATGCTATTACTAACAATGTAAAAAGTGGCTATAGCGTCATAATTATGGAGGGATTAAATTGAAAATAAATAACTAAAAATTTCTCTACACAATTGATAATATCAGTGAAATTTGGATTTGCTTATGTTGATGCAATGGATTCTACCGCTCGGATTTATTTTAGCTGGCTTACTAGCTGGAATTATTGCGGAAAAAATCGTTTTTACTAAATTGAAAACATTTGTCTTTCGCCAACAGTTACCAGGTAATGAAATATTATTTCGCTCCTTACAACGCTTCACCTTCACTTGGTTTCTGCTAGCTGGATTTTATGGGACAATTCGTGCTTATCGCAGTTTAATACCAGATATTGCCGAAGTCTTACAAACAATCCTGACAATTGTTTTTTTATATTCAATAACCTTAGTTATTGCCCGACTTATTGCTGGTTTTGTTAGATTATATAGTCGGAGAACACAAGGAGTTTCTGCATCACTTCTTTCTAACCTTGCCGCAACTACCGTTTTAATTATAGGGACATTAATCATATTACAAACGATTGGCGTTCAAATCACACCGATACTTACCACTTTAGGAATTGGTGGTTTAGCAGTTGGTTTGGCACTTCAAGACACACTTGCAAATTTATTTTCAGGTGTTTATTTAATTATGTCTAAGCAAGTTAGAACCGGAGATTATGTTAAATTAGAAGATAAACACGAAGGATATGTTACAGATATAACCTGGCGCAACACAACGATAAAAGAGCTTTCCAATAATGTAATAATTGTGCCTAATTCTAAACTTGCCTCGGCAATTTTTACTAATTACCATTTACCAGTTAAGGAAATTACATTAACGATTCATGTTGGTGTAGATTACGACAGTGACCTTGAGCAAGTTGAAAGAGTAACTGTAGAGGTTGCAAAAAAAGTAATGCAAGAAGTTTCACCCGACTTAGTAGAAAACGAACCGTTTATCAGATTTCATACTTTTGGAGATTCTAGTATTGATTTTACGGTCTTTCTGCGGGTGAATGAATTCTTTGACCAACGCATTGCTAAACACAAATTCATTAAGCAATTGCATAAAAAGTATCAGGAAGAAAAAATTAAAATTCCCTTTCCGATTAGAGAAGTTTATACACAACGTAATCAAGCAAAAAATGGTAATGGAGTGCTAACAGGGGAATAATATCATGTTCGGTTAATTACACATATTGTATTGTGGAAAAGTTTCACCCGGACGTCTCTCCCACCCGACCCGATCTCAAAACCCCCAAAAAAAGGCAAAGAGAACCAACTTTCCCCCTTCCCTTTTTTTTTT
>JBPCQW010000471.1:0-17026 GCA_050997715.1 Hassallia sp. | reverse complement strand
CTGAATACAAAGACAGCATAACCGTTGATTACGATTATGAAGAACAGGTACGCAATGTTTATCGTCCTGAAGGTAAAAAAGTTAATTACAATCGCGATACCTACAATTATGAGCATGAACCTTCTTTATACAATTTGAATGACCAATCTAATCAAACTTTGAAACTGTATGAAGAACGATTAGTTGCTAGTAAAACTCGTGTCAAAACAGGAGAAGTATCAGTTGGTAAGCATATTGAAACTGAAACCGCACGAGTTTCAGTACCAATTGAAAAAGAACGAGTTGTGATTGAGCGAGTCACTCCCACAACAAGCGAAGCTGTAGTAGATTCTCGTGAACTTCAGTTCCAAGAAGGTGAAGTTGCACGCATAGAATTGTACGAAGAAACCCCAGATATCCATAAAGAAGCCTTCGTCCGTGAGGAAGTTAGAGTTCGCAAGGTAGTAGATAAAGAGACGGTTGAAGCACAAGAAACCATTCGTCGCGAAGAGTTAGATATTGACACTGAAGGCGATTTGCGTGTAAATGAAAGCGGTTCTAATGTTAATAAGACTATTTAAGAATTAATTAACAAATTTTTTCAGTGCATTTAAAAATGCAGACAGGTAGAAAAGTGAGATTTCTACCTGTCATTTTTTTGAGAAAAAATAATGTTTGTAAATACTGATGGCAAATATAATGTTCGATGAAATAAATTAAAATATCTACCATTTGAATGCATAGATGATTAACTGAAGTCAGTCGTTAGAAAGAGGAAGATAAACGCCGAAAAAATTATCATATTAATGTAGGATAAATAAAGTTGGAGTAAAAATAATATGCCTCTTCACAAGCTAGAAGATTTTGACTCAGACTATAAGAACGCTTTTGACGGTGATGACATCAAAGGTAAGGGCGTATATACAGAAGGAAGCGACGAAAAAGTTGGTTCTGTCAGCGACGTTTTAGTAGATGAAGATGGACGTTTCCGCTATTTTGTTGTTGACTTAGGCTTTTGGATTTTTGGCAAGAAAGTATTGTTACCAGTTGGTCGTACTCGCGTCGATCATGGTGCCGATCGCGTGTATGCATTAGGTATGACCAGACAGCAAGCGGAAGATTTACCTGAGTTTAGCGATCGGCTAGCAGTAGATTACGACTACGAAGAAAAAGTACGCGGTGTATATCGTCCCAGTACTGGAGTTACAGCTGAACGCTCCCTAGATACACCTGCACCATTAGATACAACAACTGGCTTGGGTGTTGGAACAGGTTTGGGTGCAGCAACAGGTTTGGGTGCAGCAATGTATGAGCCAACACCTGCGCCGGATAGAATTGTAGAACGTCCTACTTATAACCGTGACACCTACGATTACAAGCAAGATTCTTCTTTGTACGACATGAACGAGCAGGATCACCAAACCCTGAGATTGTACGAAGAACGCTTAGTAGCTAACAAACAACGCCGTAAGACCGGCGAAGTAGCGATCGGTAAGCGCGTTGAAACCGACACAGCACGGGTTTCAGTACCAATTGAAAAAGAACGCGTAATAGTTGAGCGAGTAACACCCGCAGATGCTGGTAGAACCGTTTCTCCTGATGCAACTGCTTTCCGTGAAGGTCAAGTAGCACGCATGGAAATCTACGAAGAAACTGCTGACATTAGCAAAGAAGCATTTGTCCGTGAAGAAGTCAATATCAAAAAAGTTGTTGACCACGACACAGTTGAAGCCAAAGAAACTATCCGTCGTGAAGAATTGGATGTAAATGCTCCTAATCTTCCCATCGAAGAACGTTAATATCACACAATGCAGACTTCAAAGATGAACACTGCCCGTATGACGGGCAGTCTAACTAATTAAATACAGTACAGGTGAAGGTTTTTAATTAACTTTGCCTGTACTTGTAATCAATTTAGGAGTAAGAATTTAGGAGTTAGAATCAATAGCTGTATTGTGGCTTTTGAGTCTTAAGTTTTTTATTGATAAACAAATTTAATTTAGATTTTTACAAAAAATAATTAACAATTTTTTGCATATGAATAGCCAAACTGTGGTAAATAACGCAGAAATTACTGACAACGCAACTCGTATTATGTCTCTTTTAGAAACCTTACGGCAAAAAGTACAAAACTTTGCTGTCCTTGATATGCAAGGTCAGCGAGTAGGTGAGGTCAATAATCTAGTTTTAGATGCCAATCGTCAGCTAAACTTAGTTGTATCGGAAGATCCTAATCCGCTTAACAATAATCGCTTTTTCTTACTACAAAGTAAGCTGATCAAAAAAATTGACACATCTACAAGGTCTGTATATATGGAAATAGATAAATTAGCAATATCTAATCAGGAATATTTAGGACAAGAAATACCAGATAATGAAAAAATATTAGAAAATTCCAATAATGTTATAGAACTTAATAATTCATCTGTAAATAGTACAGGAGAGGCTAAATATAATTTAGAAGATGTGGTGGAAGAAGATATTATTCGTTTGCTAGGTGAAAGATTAATTGTTGATAGCACCAAGCGGAAAATAGGTGAAGTAATTGTTCGCAAAGAAATTGAAACCAGGATGGTACAAGTACCAGTCCGGAGAGAGAAACTTATTGTTGAACAAATCAGCCCAGAACACAAACAACTTGCAGAAATTGATTTAGGGTTGACAGAAATATCTAGTATTGATTTTGCTGAAAACCAAAAACCTGAATTTGCTAGTCTTGACGGTAGTTTAACTGTAAGTGGCGATTTTAGTTCGCCGAAAATAGCCAGTTTACTTTTAAATGCGATCGCTCTTGAGCGCAATCATAAATGTAAGCAGGTGCGAGTCACAATCGTTGTTGAAGATGAGTCAACTCAAAATAAATATCAAGAATGGTTCGATCGCTGTTCTCAAGGTCAAGAACCAAAGCCAGAAAAATAGTATTAGGTTGTGAACTATAGAGTGTATTATGTTACGTGACTAACTTGATAATACCTTTGTGAATATTCACGCTACTTTTCTCAAAGCGCCTTTATGATTGAGAGTCAGCGCCCTGGACTAGTGGAACCAAACTATAAAGGAATCCGTTTATTTATCGACACTGCCGATACACAACAGTGGCAACACTGGCTGCCAACAGGGCTATTTTACGGGGTGACGACAAACCCGCTGTTGTTACGGGATAAAGTCCCCTGTGAAGTTTCGCAGTTAAAGGCTCTAGCCAACCAAGCGATCGCTCTAAAGGCTAAAGAAGTGCAGTTGCAGACTTGGGGAACTACAGTTGATTCATTAGTGAAAACAGGCAAGCTCTTGGCAGCGATCGATGAACGGATTGTAGTCAAGGTGCCGATTACCAAAATTGGGACTGAGGCAGCTTCAAAGCTAATTGCAGAAGGGATTAGAATTACGCTAACTGGGGTTTACGCTATTCACCAAGTTTTAATTGCAGCCGCTTTGGGTGCCGATTACGCTGCTCCCTATTTAGGCAGAATAAACGATTTGGGGCGCAATGGGCGTGAGGATTTGGTAGCAATGCAGCAAGCGATCACGGGTGTTGGTAGCTCTACCCGAATTTTGGTTGCCAGCATCCGTAGTGTAGATGATATCGCGTTTCTGGCAACTCAGGGATTGGATACATTTACGTTTTCACCCGTCCTAGCCGCAGCTTTTTTCGAGGTAACAGCGACAAATCAAGCTGCTACTGACTTTGAGCAAGCTGCTCGTTGTATTGAGCCGAATAGTTAGTATAGATCGTAGAGACTCTCAGAGCGCGGAACGTCTCTACAATATGTGTCATTTGCACTTTTTGTTTGTGGTAAAAGTGCTAATTAAAACTCACAAACCGAGTCTCGCTCGATAGAACAGGTATTTTTAGCAAAATCGTTTCTTTCAACTTTGAATATCTGCATTTTCTTCAGGGGTGCTAGGGATTTAAGGCTATCTGGGAGAATCAACGGTTTTTGTTGATTGGGTTGAAGCATGTCTGCGAGTGCGATCGCCGAACAAGTCATATTTGCAAAGCTTGCTACACCCATTGCTTTAAACCAGAACTCAGATTTATTTAAATTTGATTGCATAAATTGTCTATAATGTTGAGAACTTATAGACGATTTTATACTTTAAATATCAAAAATATATTGTGAAAAATACGTATATTAAAATGTAGATGTTCCCCTCGCGCCGGATAATATAAAGTCTATGTTAATGCAGTTGTAGCGGTTGCAGCGATAAAATTAGCACTCTCCTGTTCCGATTAAAGTAATAATTGCTAAAGGCTTGCATCCAAACAGTTTTTTGGGCTACAAAAAAATGAAATTTAGACCGCAGAAACCCTCAAGGAACCAACGGCAGCGTCGGCTTCCACGAGTTAACATCAAAATCCGGGATGGAAGGTTCCAGATTATGGGCATGAATACCTGGTATTCATACTGGCGCGACCCGTATCATCTACTACTAATTCTTCCTTGGTCTGGCTTTTTGCTGTTGATTGGTGTCACGTATGTGACAACCAATGCTATATTTGCACTCTTGTACTTAGCAGGAGGAGATTGTGTCGAAAAAGCCCGACCGGGTTCTTTTTTGGATATGTTTTTCTTCAGTGTTCAAACTTTAGCATCTATCGGCTACGGTGCGATGTATCCGAAAACGACCTACTGCAATATCATTGTCACAATTGAAGCAATGGCAGGTCTGATGGCAATTGCAGTGATGACGGGACTAGCTTTTGCTCGTTTTTCTCGACCGACTGCGCGTGTTATGTTTAGCCGTGTCGCTATTATTACACCTCATGAGGGAATGCCAACTTTAATCTTTCGGACCGCAAACCAGCGCGGCAACCAGATTTTAGAAGCGCAGATGCAGGTATACTTAATTCGTGACGAAGTTACCAAAGAACAACAGTTTATCCGCAGGATCTACGACTTGCAATTGATTAGGAATAACTCTCCTAGCTTTACTTTAACTTGGCTGGGGATGCATGTAATCGATGAGTCGAGTCCACTTTATGGAATATCAGCCGAGTCTTTAATTGAGACAAATACCACAATTACAGTTTTATTAACAGGCATTGATGAAACCATTGCCCAGTCACTCCATGCTCGTCATGATTATACTGGGCGCGAAATTATCTGGAACAATCGGTTTGTAGATGTTCTTTACCGCACAGATGAAGGGCATCGCTACATCGATTACAATTTCTTCCACGATGTATTGCCTTTAGATTAAGTCGCTTGGCTGCTTTGTGTTTGCTCGTTCATGGGTGGTTGTAATGGTTTGACAACAACCCGACCATTTTCAACCACAGTACAGTTTTTCGGCTTTTGGCATTGGTTGTCTGCCACACCTGGGCACTCTTTTTGATGTTGGATATTTTGCTCTTGTTGTTGCTTAAGGACAACGACACAAGGAGCGCATGAGGCGGATGACATATCAGGTATTTTTAGCTTCTATATTAATTATCGCTCTGCTGGTGTCATTTTGCTGAAAAATTTGCTTGGTGTTTAAATAACTTAAACTTTGAAGGCGATCGCTCATCCTTTAAGATATGAAAAAGCGTGTATTTATACCTTAGGAGTTAGGAGTCAGGAGTTAGGAGTTAGGAGTCAGAAGGCGATCGCATCCATTGTTCCCACTATAATTGTTGTTTTGCACACTTTATGAAAAAATTTCTTAAATACCTGAGTTTCGCTTTTACATCCACAGTTTTAACTGCAACTCCTTCAATTGCCGCTGACCAAATCGCTTTTTATTATCCTCCCTTTGGGGAATTTACTTTATCCACCCAATCTCTAGAAACTTTTGCTAAAGAAGGCAAGATTACTAAAGACTTTGCCTTTTATGCTGAACGCGCTACTCCCCAACAACTTGCTCAACTGCGAGAATTACTCCAGCAAAAGTTTAAACTCACTCCTACTTTAGTATCTCAGTTTAGCTACTCACCTTTAGGACAAAAGGTAGTGGAACGTTTGGGAGAATTAATTCAAACTGATAAGCAAAAAAACGGCTTTTATGCCATACGCAGTGCTTTGATTTTAGCTGCTACTGACCCCCAAGGCTTAAGTGTTGTGAATGTGTTGCGGCGATTTCCTAGCAAGAGCGTGCGGATAAACTTCACAGAGGGGTTGCAGGTAGTTTCAAGCTTAACAGACTTGCTGAAAAGAAGAGATGCGATCATTGCTTTTATTCAAAAAGAAGCAAACGCAGAAGCGGAAACTGCAAAGGTTGATTTTTCCAAAAAGCCAGATTTGCGATCGCCTGGAAATTTTCGTTTTTCAAAAATAAGTCTGGAATTGAAAGACCAAACACGCGATCGACGTTTACCCGTCGATTTATATTTACCACAAGGGGGACAAGGGGGAAATTCCTTTCCTCTAATTGTCATTTCTCACGGTGTCGCTTCAGACCGCTTTGCTTTTGTCTACCTGGCACAACATTTAGCATCTTACGGCTTTGCTGTCGCTGCTTTGGAACACCCTGGTAGTAATGCACAACTCTTTCAGCGGTACTTTTCGGGTTTGGCTGGTCCACCAGAACCAACGGAATTGATTAACCGACCTTTAGATGTCAAGTTTGTGCTGAATGAACTTCAGCGCTTGGAAAAGTCCGATCCGCGAATGCAGGGTAAACTGAATTTTCAGCAAGTCGGGGCATTTGGTCATTCTTATGGCGGTTATACTGTTTTCACCCTGGCTGGTGCAAAAATTAACTTTCAGCAAATCCGTCGCGATTGCAATCCGAATAAATCCTTGAATTTGTCGGTGTTTTTGCAGTGTCGAGCAAATGAGTTAACACCAGGAAATTATCCCTTAAAAGACGATCGCATTAAAGCTGTTTTTACGGTTAATCCTTTCGTCAGCAGCATTTTTAGTGAAAGCGAAGTGCGTCAAATTAAACTTCCCTTTATGGTTGTTTCAGGTAGTCAAGATATTGTCACTCCGGCTGTACCAGAGCAAATTCGTCCTTTTACTTGGCTTGGGAGCAAAAATAAATACTTAGCAGTGATTGAAAATGCTACACACTTTACTGCTTTAACCGAAACAACCCAGGATAATGGTGTATTACCTGTACCCCCGGCTTTACTCGGTCCACCTAGTAAAGATGCTCATTCTTATCTTAATGCTTTGAGTGTCGCTTTTTTTGAAACGTATCTTTTAAATCGTCCGGAATATCAAGTTTATTTGCAATCAGCTTACGGCAAATATATCAGTAAAGCTCCCCTCAATCTTAGTTTTTTACAGTCTTTGACGGCAGAGCAATTAACTCCTTTTGTTAATGGTGTGAAAAGATAGGGAATGGGGGACAAGGGGGAGAAGGAAGACAAGGGGACAAGGGGGACAAAAAATTTCTTTCCCTCTCCTTGTCTCACCCTCTCCCCACCCTCTTTTCATCGCAATTTAGGAAAACAATTTAAATCGTGCCAATTGAGTTTCAATCGCTTGAGAAAGCATTTTATCCAAGTCGGTGTCTTCTGCAAATTCTAAAATTTGCGATCGCGGTAAATCAAAGGGAAATTGTCCCGGTAAATCTGGACGTTGCATTTGTAAGAGTAAAATTTGTTCAGAGCGCTTACTCTGGAGCGCATAGCCAATTTCAATACAAACGTTAGGACTGGGTATTAGTTGAGCTATTTCTTTACCGTCGATGCTAGCAATAGGTGTGGTGTCAGCGATAAACAACAAACTTTTGCGGATTTTTCGCATCATTGTGCGGTTTAGTCGTAAAGAACCATCGCTAGGGCGGTAAGATTCAACTAATGTTAAAGGTAAGCGCGATCGCAAATTCAATATTTCCAAACTATTTTGCAGCCCTTGTCGCAAAGCGTTACTGGCTGCGCCATACTCAGTTTGATAACATAAAAAAATTGTAGGCTCTAACTGCGCTAAAATCCCTTGTTTTGTGAAATAAATTTCGTGACTAATTAAGTCAATGTTGGCTACGCAATAGCCACCACTACCTTCAATATAAAACTCAATATTTTCACCTTCTAGATAGCGTTCAAACCAAATTGATTGCTTAACATCGTCACTTTCTTCTAAAAAGTCCGCTCTTAATCCTGATTTCAACAGGCTTTTTTTACTTAAGCGAATATCTGACGGACGTTTTTCTAGTTCCCGAATCGGCTCGTAATCTTCAATATACCATGCTCTGAGCGCAATAATTGACATAAGGCGCTATTTCAAATGTCTCTTACTATTCAACTTGGTACAAGCTTACACCCAGAGGTGACACAAATAACAACAACACCCAAACATTCTACTAACTGCGTTATTTCCTCTCCTTGTTGCTTCTAGCCAGGGATGCACTTACTTTCATCACTGCACACAAGTAATGAAAATCAGTGACAGTGCCCCCTGATTTTATATTTGAGGAAATCTCGGCTTTCGCGTTGGGTGTTGTTGTTTTTTGATGAGACAGATGTAAATCAATCAGCGTTTTTACCTCTTCTTTTCTTCAGCTTTAGCTGTTGTATCTGTCAGGAAGCTTTTTAGCTTCTACTATTAAATTAGCACCTTTAAAAAAGAAGTAAATTATTTGCAACTAAACTTTACCTTTGGGGAGACATCTGAGTAATAATATCGTCTTTTGCTCCGGCGATAAAATTAGCAAAACGCTCTGCCAGCGGTGGTACAATAACTAAAGGATTGCTAAAACCAGAGAAAATATGAACATTTGTAAATCTGGGAATAGCACCAATTAAAGGTAAACTATTGTTGCTAAAAGCTACTAAGCAATGATGCCAAGTACCTGATACATTTTCCAAGGCTGGTAAAACGTTGCTGATACTTTTTCTTAACCATTCTTCACTTTCTTTAGCGTCTATTTTGGCGTTTACATCGGTGAGAGTGCGGCTAATTTGTCCAAACCGCAAACTACCATCGACAAATTGAACTGCACCCGCATCTAAAATTGGTGCTACTATTTCATTACTTGGTTCATCCCATAATTCATCAACTTCAGTTGACTGAGTTTCTAATTTAAACCTTTGTAAATTTGCTGGCATTATTAAGGTTTGTAACTGCACATCAATCGGTGTAGTTTCAATCATTTCTGCATGGGTAAAATACAGTTTAATGGAAATACCCGCTGATTTTAGTAGCTGTCGGCTAAGTCCCCCAGCGCAGATAACGACGTTACCACTGTGATAAGTTGTGGTAGTTGTGGTTACGCCATGTGGTAATATTTGTAATACTTGCTCAATTTGAATTTCACCCCCAGCACGTAGAAAAGCTTGGATGTAGGCTTGTGCTGTTTTTTCTGGGTTGATATGTCCGTGTTTGACTGTTAAAGCACCGGCGATCGCTTGAGGATTTAGTAGTGGTTCTAATTCACAAGCTTCTTTTATAGTTAATAATTTGGGAGGGGTAGCAACATGCTTGTATAATGCTGCTGTTGCTTGGGGATCGGTATCAACGGGAATAGTTAATAATAGATTTAATTCGCGAAATTCGATGTCAGCGTCTAGCTCTTGTGAGAGGATATGGTAACGAGCGATCGCTTCGGTTGATAATTGCCGAGTTAGTGGTGTAGTAGCAGACCAATAAGCTAATCCACCATAACTATAGCGAGTGGCATTGTTGGCGATCGCGTTTTGTTCTAATAATAGTACTGAGAAGTTTTTTTTTCTTAGTTCGTAGGAAAGTGCAGCACCAGTTATTCCACCACCAATTACAATCCAGTCGTAGGTTTTCATAATATATAATCTCACGCAAAGGCGCAAAGAATAACTAATGGATATACGTTGTGAAAGTTTATCAGATTATGCTGCAATAGCTGAGGTTAATATATTAGCTTTTGGGCAAGTAAATGAGGCAAAGCTGGTTGAGGAAATTCGTTGTTCTCAAGGTTATATTCCGGAACTTTCTTTGGTGGCAGTGGTTGATAATGTTATAGTTGGTCATATTCTTTTTAGTTATATTGATTTAATTGGTGAGGAAAGTTTACAGGTACTCGGTTTAGCACCTCTAGCAGTTATTCCACAGTTTCAAAAACGAGGTATTGGCAGCGCACTTGTAGAAGCTGGATTGGAAAAAGCAGACGCTATTAAAGAAGCTTTAGTTATTGTACTGGGTCATCCGCACTTTTATACGCGCTTTGGTTTTCAGCCTTCGGTTAATTATAAAATTACGTCTCCTTTTCAGGTTCCAGAAGATGTCTTCATGGTTAAACCACTGCAAAGTTATCAGGAAAGATATCAGGGGAAAGTTGTTTATCCTCCAGCTTTTTTGGCTGTTTAAATTCATAGTGAATAACAATTCAAACCTCTGCGTACCTTTGCGCTAACCTCCGCGCTACTTTGCGTTTAAAATTCAACTATTTTAGCACTGATAATACCTTTTGCTTCTAACACAGATGCAACTTGTAAAATTAACGCTTCGTTGTAGGGTGCAGCTATTAATTGCACTCCCAATGGTAAACCATTTTGTTGTTGAATGGGCACAGATAAAACGGGTAAGCCGATGAAAGATAATGGTTGAGTGTATAATCCTAAATGGGGACGGACAAGAATTTCTTCACCATCCCAAATCATCGTTTGTTGACCGATTAATGGTGCTGAACAGGGGGTAGTTGGGGCGATAATTACATCTACATGCAGAAAGATTTCGCGGACGCGATCGCGATACCATCTTCTAAAGCGTTGTGCTTGGATGTACCAACTACTAGGAATTAAAGCACCAGCAAGAAAGCGATCGCGTGTTGCTGGATCGAAATCTTGGGGACGATCGCGCAATTTCTTTAAATGCAGATTTGCACCCTCACTAGCGGTAATCACAAATGCTGCTGCACGAGCGCGATCAGCTTCTGGTATTGTGATATAATCTCGTACATCCAAAGCACGAGCAACTTTTTCAACTGCTGCTAACGCTTCTAGATTTGCTCCTTTGACAAAATAATCATCAGCAATCGCAATTCGCAAATTATCAATATTTGGTGTTAAATTGCGCGTTTCTACAGTAGGACGCTTTGTGCAAACTGGATCTCGATCATCTTCACCTTGAAGCACATCAAACACCGTTGCAATATCGCGCACCGAAGTAGCAAAATGTCCAATGTGGTCAAAACTGCTGGAAAATAAAGCTACACCAGCACGAGACAACCTACCATAAGTCGGTTTCAAACCAAAAACACCACAAAAAGCCGCAGGAACGCGAATTGAACCGTTAGTATCAGAACCCAGCGTCAGCGGAACCAACCCCGCAGCAACCGCAGCAGCAGAACCACCAGAAGAACCACCAGCTACCCGACTTAAATCATGAGGATTGCGAGTAGCACCATAATGATAATTTTCCGTCACAAATCCATAAGCGTACTCATCCATATTTAAAGCACCAACCAGAATCGCACCCGCTTGCTTCAACCTCGCTACCGCAGTTGCATCTTTAATTGCTGGGGGATTTTCCGCATTAATTTTCGATCCAGCCAAAGTTGTTAAACCAGCAACATCAAAAAGATTTTTCACCGCAAAAGGAACCCCAGCAAGCATTCCCGGATAATTACCTTGTGCTATTTCCCCATCTATGCGTGCAGCATCTTCTAAAGCAGATTCAGCAGTCACAGTTGTAAAACAGTTTAAATCATTATCCCGCGCCGCAATTCGTTTTAAAGCCGATTCAGCAACATCCACCGCACTAAAAGAGCGATCGCGCACAGCATCTGCAATTGATAAAGCATCATTCATGGTTCAAAAATTGGTGCAGCCTCAACATCATCCGGTAACTCAAACGAATTAACAACTTGAGCGATCGCCTTAATTCTCTCAAAATTTGTCACCACCCCATCCCGATACTCATCCCGCAACCGCAAATCCATCAACAACCCCATCAAATCCACATACTCACCCACATCAAACTCCCTCTCCATCTCTCCTCCTCTGCGCCCTCTGCTACGAGTGCGGTTCGTTATACTAAATCTACAACTCCTTGCGGCAACTCAAAAAAACCGTCCTCCCCCGATGCAAACTCAACCACCTTCAACACAGCATCAACATTCAAAGCACCATAAACGTGAGGAAACAAATCCTCCACCCCCTCATAACGAATTTCCGCTTCAACCTTCTCAGAGTCAATGCAAAGAACTACCAAATCCCTTTGACTTCTAAAACGTAAATTTGCCACCTTAATAACTTGTGTCAGTGTCGAACAGTGAATAAAACCCTCAAAATCGAGCGTATCACCGCGATAAAATCCCGAAACTTTCGCTTTTTCCCATTCTCCGCGTCGCGTGATGTGCAAAATAATTGTCATAATAATTAAGCAGATAAAATCCAATAATATTTAACATTTTTATAATTCTTCTGTTCGCCAACTTTATCAAATTTCATCAACCTTGACTTACTATCACCAACATCAAAACGCTTTTTCTCAACAATACCTGAGTGAGTTGCAAGGACAGATTTTCGGGTGTCCTTATTTTACAGTCAACAACCTCAATCGTGACTTTGTGGGGACAAAAGGATTTTCGGTAGTATTTAGGCGATCGCATCTTACAACAATCGAGCAACGGTTTCCCTACTTCAAGCCCTACTTAGACTTGGCATTGCAACCTGAGTGTAATGCTTTTTACCTCAATCCCCTCTTGTTAAAATCAGGCTCTCGTGTCGATCCGCACATTGATCGCTCACTGCGTTCTTATTGTAAAACCATCGAACCGCCGGCAGTCGTTAGTGTTTTATATGTCGTTGTACCTGCGGATATAACGGGAGGAGAACTCGTACTGCGATCGCACAAACGGAAAATCGGACAAATTCTTCCCAAATCAAACACTTTGCTATTTTTCCAAGGGGATTTGACGCATTCTGTCAATGCTGTCATTAGTGAGTGCGATCGCTTGAGTTTAGTTTGCGAACAATACAACCTCGAAGACGATCAACTGTGGGACATTCCAGAATTTAAGCTCGAATCAAGAGCAAGTCAAGCTGAGAATCGACAAAGTAAAAAGCGAACAGCGAAACAGAAGCATTAACTTAGTACCGCAAGAAAAGGAGCAATTATTTGAAGATAAAAGCCGATTGAGAGCGATCGCTGCGGCACAATAAAGACAGGTATCCCGAAATCCTCAACATGAGCTACTGTCTCAATCCCCGTTGTCCAAAACCCCAGAATCTTGATGATGTCAAGTTTTGCCAAACTTGCGGCTCCAAATTACTCCTCAAAGAACGCTACCGTGCTATCAAACCGATAGGACAAGGTGGTTTTGGCATTACTTTTTTGGCAGTGGATGAGGATAAACCTTCAAAACCGCGTTGTGTAATTAAACAATTTTACCCCCAAGCGCAGGGCACTAACACCTTACAAAAAGCCGTTGAATTGTTTACCCAAGAAGCGATGCGGTTAGATGAATTGGGCAAACATCCGCAAATTCCCGAACTACTAGCATATTTTACCCAAGACGATCGCCAGTTTCTCGTCCAAGAATTCATCGACGGGCAAAACCTAGCACAAGAATCAGCACAAAACGGCGCTTTCAACGAAATGCAAATACGGCAATTACTGAATGATTTATTATCTGTGTTGCAATTTTGTCATCAAAAACAAGTTATTCATCGCGATATTAAGCCAGAAAATATTATTCGTCGTGCAAGTACTAAGGAACTAGTATTAGTAGATTTTGGTGCAGCTAAAATTGTTAGTAACAACCCCTTAAATCAAACTGGTACAAGTATAGGAAGCCCGGAATATGTAGCACCAGAACAAATTAGAGGAAAAGCTATTTTTGCCAGCGATATTTACAGTTTGGGTGCAACTTGTATTAGATTGTTAACAGAGCGATCGCCTTTTGATTCTTATGATATTAATAACGATACTTGGATTTGGCAGCAATACCTAAAAACCCCTATAAACGAGCAGTTAGGTAAAGTCCTAGATAAAATGCTAGAAAGCATCCCTGTGCGTCGCTACCAAACAGTAGATGAAGTTCTTAGAGATTTGAATCAACAGCCGCATATAGCCCCCACACCGCCCAAATCAGCAAAACCTGTAATTCAACCACCACCAGCATCTACACCTGCGGTTGTCATAAAAACTAACAGCCAAATTGATCTGGAATTAGAAGAAATGAAAACACAATTTCTTGGCAATAGCAAAGCTCAAAAAAATATAAAACAACCATCACCAGAACCGACATCTCAACCTTCTAGCAAAAGCGAAATAGATAAAGAGTTAGAAGAATTAAAAAAGAAATATCTGGGAAATAATTCTTAAAATTAATAGTTAACGGCTAATTGTTATTCTCCGTACCTTTCTTTCTTACTCTGTGCCCTCTGCCTGTGCCTCTGCGGTTCGTAAAAAGAAAAAGAAAGTGACCCTGAAACTCAGAGTCACCTCAAACAAAAAAACCTGAATGCTTTAAACCTTCACAAAATGTAGAGGTGTGAAAGCTTACTTAGTTTCAGCAATAGGAACCCATTCAGTGTGGAATGTTCCAGGCTTATCAGTCCGCAAGTAAGTATGCGCTCCGAAGTAATCGCGTTGTGCTTGAGTGAGGTTTTGGGGTAGGCGATCGCGTCGATAGCTGTCAAAATAATCTAATGACGCACTAAATGCGGGTACGGGAATCCCCAGTTTAGCTGCTGTCGCTAACACTTCGCGCCAAGCTGTTTGTCTGTCGAGAATCGTCTGCTTGAATTCCGGAGCCAATAGCAAGTTAGGTAGTGCAGGATTTTCGTCAAAAGCTTTCTTAATTTTATTTAAGAATCGAGCGCGAATAATACAGCCACCCTTCCAAATCCGCGCCATTTCGCCTAAATCCAAGTTAAAATTATACGCTTTGGAAGCTGTACTTAAAAGTGCCAGCCCTTGAGCGTATGAGCAGATTTTCGAGCAATATAGAGCATCGCGCACCATATTGATAAAGTCTTTGGTCTGTCCGTCATACTTGCCAGTTGGACCAGTCAGAATCTTCGATGCCGCTACCCGCTCATCCTTAATCGAAGACATAATCCGCGCATTTACTGCCGCTGTGATTGTGGGAATAGCCACTCCCAATTCTAACGCAGTTTGCACAGTCCAGCGTCCTGTACCCTTTTGCCCTGCTGCGTCCACAATCAAATCCACCAAAGGTAGATTTGTATCTGGGTCAATGTAGGGGAAAATATTTGCTGTAATTTCAATCAAAAACGAATTGAGTTCGTCAGTGGTGTTCCACTCAGCAAAAACTTCGTGTAGCTGACTAGGGTCAAGACCTGCGGCATTTTTCAGCAAATCGTAAGCTTCAGCGATAAGTTGCATATCGCCGTACTCAATGCCGTTGTGTACCATTTTTACATAGTGACCGGCACCACCAGGACCCACGTAAGTTACACAAGGACCATCATCGACTTGGGCGGCAATTTTTGTAAAAATTGGCGAAAGATACTCATAGGAGCTTTCTGTACCTCCAGGCATGAGTGAAGGACCATTTAGCGCTCCTTCTTCACCACCACTGACACCCATCCCAATAAACCGAAATCCATCTGGTTCTAATTCTTTGGTGCGTCTTTCAGTATCTTCAAACCAAGAGTTGCCACCGTCAATAATAATGTCACCTTCAGACAGCAGAGGTTTTAGCTGGGCAATTACTGCATCCACTGGCTTACCAGCTTGCACCATCACTAAAATTTTGCGGGGACGTTCAAGAGAGGCAACAAACTCTTCCAAGGTAAAAGCTGCTTTTACGTTCCTTCCTGGGGCACGCTGTGCCATGAAGGCATCGGTTTTCTCGCGTGAGCGGTTGTAAACTGCAATTGGGAAACCATTACGCTCGACATTTAGAGCGATGTTCTCACCCATTACGGCTAAACCAATCACACCAAAGCTTTGTAGGGTCATAAATTCTTTTGGCTAACTCTTGCAGATCCTTTCATCTTTAAGGGTAGTACGAGACTTTACCTTCTCTCCTAAAGAAGAGATTAAGAGTTCTTTAGGACTAGAAAAATTCACACTCTACATAGATAATTAGTTTTAATTTGTATCCTAATCAACAATTCTCTCTTCAAATTTGCAAAATGGAGATGAGGAGTTAGGAGTCAGGAGGATCTGATCCATAAACAGATACAGTATTAAAGAGGTTTTGAATTTTTTTGTCTGCCTCAAAGCAAGTTCGCTTTCATTAACGAGTCATACGCTAGTTTCATAGAAAGTATTCTGGCTTCTGGCTCCTGACATCTGAATTCTTCGTCAAATGACACAGTAAGGAGTAACCACAAAATGCTGGCATATGTCCTAGCTTTGGCGGTCGGTCTTGGTAGTTTAGCTATTTACTTAGCAGCTTTCTTTTTCCCTGAAATCCATCGCAAGAATGACTTTATTTGGAGTGGTGTAGGATTTTTCTACGCATTAGTATTATGGGTGTTTGCCCGACGCATTACCGGGGGTCTTTTACTTGGTCATGTGGCTAGTGTCGCGCTTTTGGGTTGGTCGATAACGCAAACTATGTCATTACGTCGGCAAGTCACACCAAAGACGCAACAAACCCCGATACCCAGTACTGAAGCACTGACAAATACCATTCAGAATCAAGCTTCTAATATCTCACTTCCACAGCGCCTTTCCCAAATCCAAAAAGGCATTGGTGGCGTTTTCTCTGGAGTTAAAGACAAGGCACAACAAACTTTAAATAAAAAGACTCCCCCAACAACTTCTGCACCTATAAGCAAAACTCCTGTTGAGGTGGTTGACAAACGAACCCCCGTACCAGAGCAACCAGTAGTTCCTGCTACTGTTGTCACCACAGACACCGAAGCAAAAAGCGAAACTGTACCGGAAGCAATTCCTCCTCACCCCCCAGCACCCGAATTAGTAGAAGCTGCTAAAGAAGCTGCTGCTGTTGAAGAAGCTGCTGTTGCTGAATTAGCAAAAATTCCGCTTGAGGAAATTGCTCCCGATGCTGTACTTGCTCCCCCAGCAGAAGAACCGACAGATACGCAACTACCAAGGAATTAGATAATTTGTAGTAGAGACGCGAAATTTCGCGTCTCTCCAAGAAGCGCTTCCACGCTTACTCCAGAATGAGTGACAATATCCTACCACTGACAGAAGTGGGATGTACTCACATAAACTCCACACTACTGTTCTTTCCCCCAGTAGAGATATCCGCT
>JBPCQW010000408.1:0-17538 GCA_050997715.1 Hassallia sp. | reverse complement strand
GGGTTAATCTCTGTTCACTAGTATACTGGTGAATAAAGATTGATGTAATCTTTTTGGCTCGGTCTTTTTGACTACCTTTTGACTATTTTTTGACTATTCAAGCTGAAACTTATGACTGACAAGCATTTGAATAAAAATACTACTAACCGTGTATCCAAAGGCAAAGCCAAAATATTGGTATTTAAAGGGTACTTAAGAATCCAGTTTCCTAGACATTTGTACAATGGCAAACAAAAATATTTGAGTACTGGATTAGCTGATACACCAGAGAATCGAAGTAGGGTAGAGGCAAAATTATTTACCATTCAACGTGACATTGATTACAACGAATTTGATGCCACTTTAGAAAAATATAGTACTGTAGCAAAAATTAATAGCGCTACCAGTATTACTTCCATAGGCAACCCTAATTCAAATCAGTTAACCACACAGGAAATTTTCAGTGAATTAACTGTAAAACAGATGCTAGAAGTATTTTCCAGTAAATACTTTTTAACTCGAAAAAGAAATAGACAATCTGAATACACTTTTAAACAACACAATACGGCTATTCTCCGAGCGTTTAATTTTAAGGATAATTTGGATTTTTACTTGTCAAAACAAGATGTTGACGAAGCGATTGCATTGACCAAATCTGGTAGTAGTATGAGGATAAAAATAGTAAGTAGTTTAAAAGTTTTTTGCAAAAAATTTAAATTTCACTATAATTTTGAAGGTTTAACCCAAGGCTATGAACCAGTACCTAGAAACTTACCTACTGATGAAGAAATTACAGAAGCATGGCAGAAAATTCAGGTGAAGGGAAGATGCTGCCCAAAGAAATTTTTAGATAACACTGAATCTTGGGGATGGATATTTGGTGTAATTGCCACTTATGGACTTAGAAGTCATGAAGTTTTAGCTATAGATTACAATAAATCCTTTAAACCCCCATTTTATCAAATTTATATTGATGACCTTATTACTGAAGGAACTAAAACAGGTTCTAGAGTTGTTTTTCCACTTCCAATAGAATGGGTAGAGCAATTTGATTTAAGCAATCCGAAAACTAGTTATATTGAAAAGCATAAAGATCGCTTTAAAATAAATATTAAAGGTTTTTCTTCTCTTTTCGCAGAGCGAGTAGATTTTAAGGGAATAACTTTTCCACCTTACAATTTACGACACCGATACGCAGTTAGAGGACATGAACTTGGATTTCCAATAGATGATATGGCACGATGGATGGGACATAGTGTTACCATGCATACCCAAACTTATCAAAAATATTTGGGTGAAAGCACGCACTTTATAGCTTATGAGGACGGACTGAGACGCATGGAGGCATTACAAAAAATTAAAGACGGTTGTCCATCGTATGCTGAATTAGAAGCTCAACTAGAAAAAGCTAATAACCGCATCGCTCTATTAGAAAGTGAGTTGGCTTTGAGAGAAGCACTCGTAGAGAATAAATTATTGCCAAGCACGCAAGCGCAAGTGAGTAGCAAAGCAGGAGAACTTCCAGCTTTAAATAAAGCACCGAGGGTGCTTCGCTCTGATAAGAACGAGAAGAACGAGATAGCCAATCAGTTGAAACTTTTTTGATTAAAAGGATTAGACAAACAGGGCAGAGTCAGCCAGGGGTGTCGTGCATCCCTGGCTTCAAAGCGATCGCTTTTGGTTCTTGGTAACTTTTGGTGATCTTGGTTGGGGGAAGGCAGAGGGCAGAGGGCAGAATACGCGCACTCAAAAGCGATGGTATTTCCAAGTGCTTCTCTTTGGGCTAATGGCTGCCATTGACTATCGGCAAGATGCCCAGTTTTGAGAAAGCCGCTTTCAATATTTGCTTCTGCACAGAGCATCCGCATTGCAATTTGAATTTTACTCATCTCCAAACTAAATAAAACTACTGTCCGATTTTGCAATTGGGCAACATTGAAAGCAATTTGAGCTGCGATCGCCGACTTTCCCATCGATGGACGACCAGCAATAATTACCAAGTCGCCGCGATTTATGCCACCACTCAATAATTCGTCAAGGTCATAGAACCCAGTGGGAATGCCCGGTAGAGTTAGCCCTTGATTTCTTTCCTCTATCTGCTGGTACGCATCAATCATTACTTCAGAGATATGACTTGTACTGGATACTGGATTTTGCCCAAGTTGCAAATTGGTCAGGTGTGTTTGCAACTCTTCAAAAGCCTGTTCTAGTGGTACTTCGTTGTCTGATTTGTGTTGTAATTCCATTGCAATAGTGCCTAGCCTTCCCAATTCGCGACGCTTCCACTTGCTTATAACCAAATCAGCCAGCGCATCAATGTTGACCGCGCTAACACATCTGTCAAGCAAATTAGCTAGCTTGTTGCGACCGCCTATAATTTCTAATAACTTGTTATCCGACAGATAGGACGTGACCACAAGTATATCTGTAGGTTTTTCAAGGGCATTAAGCCTAATCGCTGCTTGATAAATGTCTTGGTGAGCATTTAAGTAAAAATGGTGCCGTTTCAATTGGTCACGCACGCGCATTATTGCATTAGGGTCGAGCATTATACCCCCTAATATCGCCTCTTCAGCTTCTAAACATTGCGGCGGTATCTTGGTTGCAGCTGAAGCAAATTGAAGCACGTTGTCTTGATTTGCGTACATAATTTTATGAAGGTTTAAATTTTGGCGGCGGCTTTCTCAGTATGGTTTTTGTCAGTCGGGGACTTTGATAAACCTTTCTGGGTGTTTGGCTTTAGCCCACTCATACCAAGCCGAAGATGTCGTATTAAGGCAAAACTTAACTAAACCAAGATTTATCAATGTGTGGTATTGCCCCTCGTGGGTGCTTGCATCCCAACTTTCAAAGTTATGGCATACATTTGTACTACTTGCCGCCCCGCAATGTGTTGATCCAGTTGAGGATTCGTGTTTTTTCCAGAGAGTCTTTAATTCTTCAAAGTGGGCTTCAATCCATTTGAGGGGTAATTGCACTGGAGGGTTTTTAAGTTCTTCTGCCTTCTTCTTACCAAATTCTAAAAAACTCTCTCTCTCACCTTCTGAGAGAGTTTTTATAAAGTCTGAATAATTTGAATGATCTGAAAGAGCGCCATAATCCTTATCTGACAAGGGTTCTGGCTCTCGATCTCCGCTTAAATAAGCGCTATCTCCGCTTAAATAAGCGCCATCTCCGCTTAAATAAGCGGAACCTTTGTCCTGATTAGGTTTCGAGCTAGATTTCGACTTAGATTTTAAACGGTCAGCTTCTGCTTTAGCGTTGGCTGCTGTACTGTTATGTCCCTGAACGGTTACAGTTCGATATTCATAAAGCCCAAGCTTGCGAAGTTTCCTTAAATCCTTGTCAACCGTATCTGGTGAACTACCCACAGCAATTGCTATTTCCGCTATAGAGGGCAAATCGTGATACTTAATTTCGCCACCTGACGTATGGTCTGCAAATGGATCGACAATCATTAAATAAAGCCACAGACGGCATTGAGAACCAGTTAACTTGTTAGCGATGGCAGTTGCAGCATCTCGCCTCGAAATCATGAAATAGCCTTGCACTCTTGATTCCTCAACTTGTTGCGGGCGGCGAACGGTGCGTGTTTTGGTTGTCATGGCTATCGCACCTCCTTGTTAGTTTGGGTGCAGTTGCTTAACCGTTTATCATGTTGCAGTGGGTAAAATTTGCCTTGAATTTTGGTGTGGTTTTGGGTCATAATTAATCCAGTAATTGATAATCGACTACCGCCCCTGTCCCCCCAGACAAGGGCTGATTTTTTCCTGTTTGCAATTGATGACAAGCAGCCCAAAAGGGCTACTGTCTAATTGCTGGCAGTTGGTTGTTTGATGCCTAGAAGTCCGCTTTTGGGTCAGACTGCAAGCTGTATTGCTATATAATTCAGTGGCGATGATGCAGTCTTAGGTCTGACCAAGCCAGGTCTGAATGTCGATAATTTCAGGGCTAATTTGGTAGCATTGAGGTATTCACTCTCCCCTTGTTCATTACCTTGTCGATAGTTGAGTTAGTCATTAAATTAAGCGCGTCTATGAAGAGCGATCGCTTTTCTTTGTCTCTTTGGTGTCATAGCAAAAAGTCAATCAACCGTAAAATTTACAGTTGTAAGCTGTTGGGCGATCGCTCTCTAAAAAGTGTTAAATCATCGAAAAAAATTAGCTGCTCGTCACAGCACTAGTTATTGGTAGAGCCTTATTTATAAGAGCCTGCAATCATAAATGCTCAAACCGGGGTTCAGCCAGGATACGCGCAAATTGGGACACGTTGTAAAGTTATGTTACGCAGATGTTTGCAAATGCTTGATTTTGCGTTGTTTCAACACCAGTTCGAGTGCGCCACCCCCCGCGAAAACATCCCCTAAAAAGGTCATTTATGGGCAAGTTTAAGAGACTGAATCGCGTGAAGAGTTGATTTTAGTGTGCAAAAATTTGAATGTCTGAATACCATTTTTGGGCAAGTTAGTAAATCGCCAAATCGGTTTCTGCAACATTTGTTTACAACGTGTCCCAAATTGCAGGTATCCCGGCTGTACCCCAAACCCTCAATCAAGACATTTTCGCTCCTAGGATTATTTGCAACTCTAATGTCAATTGTTTGAGAATCTCTCAGACAAAATATTTATTGATAATTTAGCAGCAAAATCTCGATTGAGAATATCTTCAACAAAATATTAATAATTTAGCAGCAAAATATTGACTGTATATTTTTAAATAAACTTGTTATTTTTTGACACGCAAGGGTTACAGATTGTTTGTCATCCCTGAGGGACGTACTCTCTTTCATCAAAAAGTTTTAAAAACTATTCAAAAAAACTCGCTCGGCGACTTACTTGTTACTGATGACCTAAATCAAGTTGATAGATTATTAACGGGACGTACTCTTAAACTGAAATAATTTTATAAATTATAAAAAAAAATCAGTCGTCTTTGCAACTCTTTACTGATAAAGCTACGTTATTAAGACTGAAAATCAAGTTGAATCAATATTAAGAGCAATTTCCCCAACAATTCAAATAATAAAAATATTCATTTCACATGAAGTACTTCGATTTTTCATACAAAAAGTAATATAATACAAAAACCGGGAGATATTTCCGGCTCGCTTTAAGTATAAATGCTTAATTTATATTTGAATAAAAAAACTTTTTGCAAGGTTAATGTAGTGCGATCGCCCGTCAATTTAACGCTTAAGAAGCTTAGTCAGTAAGTCCTGAGCGTTACACAGCCGCGATCGCGGCACTCCGGCACAACTTATCGCCTACATTTTATTTATTACTGTGCTCGTCGCTTCCATCCAATTTAAAATTAAAAAATAATCAAATGATTTTAAATGAAAAAGTTTGAAATTATTCGCTTAAACCTTGATTAGATAATTAATCTCTTTAAAATACTTTGTCCGCGATCGCTAACATTTTGTATGCCACCAGCTAATTTATAAAAAACTTCCCATTCATCGGGCGTGATTTGTAAATAAGATTTCTAACCATAGCAACTGTACAATGGTTATTAACGGATAAAAAATAGAATAAAACTTTTTTTTAAACAAAATGCAATTAAGTAAAAGTTTAAATTGCAATTTTTTGAATTTTGATCTAAATTTTGAAAGTAGATTTTCAATAGATAAAATTTTAAAATAAAAAGATAATGAGATTTTTTTTAAGATATTACTTATTTTATACATAATGAGTATTAGATAAAGTTTGACATGTTATAACTTGACTGTAAAAAATTTGAGATTAAAGATAATTATTTTTACTAATGTAAACCAAAAAATTAATATACATTGTGACGGGGTAATTTACCGCGATCGCCATATACCCCTATACCCATACCCCTACCCGACTATGAATTGTGATCGCGATCGCAATTTGAATGTTTATTTATTGGTTGAATAAAAATGTGACACTTAAGCAACATCAGTTGAGCGATCGCCAACGAAAAACACAATGATATCACTATATTGTATTTTCATTATTTAATATTGTTAAAATAATCAACGCAATTTGATGTTGCAACTAACATGAACTCCTATTAGGGATTTAAATTAGCTTTAATATTGCCTAATCTTCGGGGAGTGAGGGTATCCGGGTATGGAGATGCTTTAGGGCATCTGTTGGAACAGCTTAGATTACAATCTAAGTGGGTGGAAAAAAGTTTTGTGTGTCATTGCGAGCGTCACAAACTGAAGCGAAGCAATCTCAAAAAGTTGCGATTGCTTCATTTCGCTTTGCTCCATTCGCAATGACATGGTTATGTTTATTTATTTCCATCCACTTAGACTGGTTTGATAATAGTATATCGCTTAGTTGCAGGTAGAGTTTCAATCTTAGAAATGAACTTCCAAGTCATATTTTTGGCAAAGGGATTTAAGTTTTTCTTTAACGAGCGATCGCATATTCTCTGGTAATATCACTACACAATCTGGCGCATACTGCATGACTTCGCGGCTAAACCAAAATGTACTGGATACTCGCCTGACAACTCGCCTGACTCGCGGTTTATCTGGTATCCACTCATTAATATTGTCTTCTGGTTTAGCTTGATAGGCAAAAGCCAAGCCAGCAAATAGATGCATTTCCACTTCTATTTCAGCCAAACTTTGCCAATCACCAGAAATTGGCATGACAGCAGCTTCAGTAATCCTGTCTAATCGTAAACTCCAGTTGTGAACCAGTTCTGGTATATCAAAGTTTCCTTCTGTCTCTTCGCACCAGCAATCAAGATATTGCCGCTTTTCGTGGGGTGTAACTTTGGCGTGACGTACAGTGAAGTTTAATAAGCGTCCGGCTGCATCTTGATAAGAAAGCTGAAATGGTTGGTTTTGCAGGATGTAGTTATCTATTTGTAATCGCCAAGCTGGGGGCAAATTCTCTAAGAAACGTTCGATTTCATTTCGTAACGGTAATGATAATTCGCTGCGTTCGAGAAGTAAGTTTGCAATGATTTGGGCTTGTTCAATTTGCCCGATATCTGTCAAAGCATTGATACAGCGATGTAATGCCCTGATTCGTGGTTCTTTCCAATCGTTATTGTTACCTATGAGTAGCTTACGTTGAGCGATCGCTTTAATTAACTTAGAGATGTTAGGCTGCTCCTCTCCCCACATCATACCGAATTCACGAGCGATCACTTCTAGCTCGGCTTTATCACGTTCTGATATCGACAGTGTAATAGATTGACCTTTTCGACTCATCTTTTATACGGACACTTTTATACTTATAAATCTTGTCAATCTCTATTTTGCGTGCCATTATGGATTTTAACAACCAGTTACGGACACTATTTAAGTGTATGTCCGAAAATTACAGAATTACTCTCAAACCTGTTTACTCCCAAACCGTCCCCACACCTGACGGGGTGAAATTACCTAAAGATTGGTTGCTTTCTTGGCATCAAGCCGCAACTTTAGAAGCGTTGCGCGATCCAAATATTGATGTCGTGTTCAATACTGCAATGACTGGTGATGGTAAAAGTTTAGCGGCTTACTTAGAAGTTCTTCAGGGCGAATTTTCTGCGATCGGACTTTACCCAACCAATGAACTCGCCCGCGATCAAGAAACGCAGATTAGAGGATATATTGAGAAATTCAAACCAGCGAATCAGCCGCGTGTAGTGCGACTCAGTGGGGCTGATTTAGAGATTTATGCAGAAAATGAGGGATTGAAAAAAGGGGCTGCGATCGCAACTCTCACTAACCAGAGAGAAGCATTATTAACCAACCCTGATATTTTTCACTACCTACATAGAGGTGTTTATATAATTCGTGGCGATAGTCCAGATAAGTTATGGGGCAAAATTGATAAAGATTTTGACTTATTCATTTTTGATGAATTCCACGTTTTCGCTGCTCCACAAATTGCTAGCGTGATTAACACAATGTTGTTAATTCGCTGTACAAATCGCCGCAAGAAATTTCTGTTTCTCTCAGCCACACCAGATACAAACTTAATTGGGCGATTAGAAAAAGCAGGATTTCGTTGTAAAGAAATTGATCCTCTAAAACAAAATAAATATCAATTTCCCGATACTACAGAACAAGGGCAACAACTGCAAACACAGGGCTGGCGGCAAGTAGCGCGAACAATTACATTGAATTTTATTCCTTTGGAACCATCCTTTAAAGCTTCGGAAACCTGGCTAAAGGAAAATAGTGATTTAATTTTGGCTCAGTTTCAGCAGTATCCAGGAAGTAAAGGCGCAATCATCCTTAACTCAATTGCAGTAGTCAAACGCCTAACCCAGTTTTTTCGGGAAAACTTACAGCCTTACGGATTGAAAGTTGGAGAGAATACAGGGCTATCAGGAAAAGGAGAAAAGGAGCGGAGTCTTTCGGCTGACTTGGTTATTGGTACTAGCACAATTGATGTTGGAGTTGATTTTAAAATCAATTTTTTAATTTTTGAATCATCCGATGCAGGTAACTTCATCCAACGTTTAGGACGCTTAGGAAGACATGATGAATATGAAAAAGATGGTCAGAAAATCAAGTTTGAGAATTTTACAGCTTTTGCTCTTGTTCCTAACTTCTTAGTGGAGCGTTTATTTAAAGTAGATGTTCCATCTTTAGAGGTAAATAGTATTTACGATCGCCCCTCTTTTCACAATATAATTACTGAGAATTATCGACAAATCAACGATTTTCGTGGTTATTATCGTCGTTGGGGGGCTGTGCAATCATTTTGGCTGTTTTATCAGTTGAGCGATCGCACAATTAAACAACAGTATGCCCAAAGCCGAGACAAATTTCAAGAAGCCTGTGAACAAGTATTTGAAACAAGTCTGAAGTCACAAGCCGGACGTATTCAAGGATGGGCGAAAGATTGGCAAGCCCTTTCTGGTAAATCAGGAAATCCTATTGCTGAGGATGCTGCTAGCTTTCGAGGTTCAAGTCCTTTGCAATGTGGTTTATATGACTTAACGGAAGAAAACGAGGCAGATAGGTTTAAAACCTACGATTTACCGGGTATTTTGGGAAACTTAGAAATTGAAATGTGGACGAAAGAAGTGTTTATGCGAACTTTGAAAGAAACCGCAGAACGCACCAGACAACCCATCGCCAAAGGTAGATTTGCTCATTGTCTAGCATTTATGAAATTGCGTTCCTACCGAGAGGAACGGCTGAACTGGAAGTTTACCTATTCTGAAAACTTGCAGCCAATTGCTGACGCTTGGAAAGTTCAGGTTTTGACTGGTGTGGAAATTTGGCAACCTGACAACTATTGGGTTGGGGAAATTAACAAACGCCTAAAAAAGGAAGGTTTAGTTTGTTACGTGATTCGCCGTCCTCTTGCTGAAGTGCGGATGCGGCTAAGGCTACCGATGAATTTTCAGATTTATGGCATCAGCGATCAGTATAGCTTTCATGATGCTACTGCGCCCTATGCGATCGCTTTTGGTCACTCTGCACTGCTGCTGGATACGCTTGCATACACGTTTAAAAGCAAAGGAGATGAGATATGGATTGCTTGAGGTTTCAATCCCTGATAGGGATTTTAGGCACTGATTTACAGTGCGAGGGCGTAAGCCTGCAAGTGCAGCAGCGGAAATTTCAATCCCTGATAGGGATTATTAGTTACCCTCTACACTCAATTATATAGAAATGTGTCCTCACAATTGAACTTGTCTTCAGATGCTGAACTTATAAAGCTATGTTAAAGTCTACTTGGTGGCGTGAGCCTTCAAGTACAAAGACGGAGAGTCGCTGTTCCGATGCTTGCATCCGTCCGGCGTAACACCTTTTTTTGAACGTTAAAGGGCATAAACCACCATTCAGACAAATCCAATAATGGAGATAACAAAAATGAGTGGTGAACAATTAGTTCTCTTCGATGTGGAACTTTACACAGTTGAGCAGGTTGCTCCAGTCAATAGTAAAAAGTTTCAGGTTGAAGAAGTTCAACAGTGTGTCAAGTGCGAGCAAGTCGAACTCGACCTATTCCCACAACAGCCTCATCAAATTACTAGAGAGTTATTGATATTGGCTGCGTAAGTTAACTAAGGGGGCTAAGAATTCATCATTTCAAAAGCCCCCTCTTTAAACTTAAACATCTTGGAGGTAAACAATGAACGAACAAAAACTTTTGGAAAGAATCACTGTCAATCCTCAAATCTTTAGTGGTAAACCAATTATTCGAGGTCGTCGCCTAGCTGTTGAACATATTTTAGAGATGCTGGCGGCGGGAGACACTATCGAAACTTTGCTAGAAGGTTATCCCTGGTTAGAACGGGAAGATGTGCAAGCCTGTTTAGTTTATGCGCGGCTAGTTGCTGATGAACGAGTTGAACCTTTTTTGCTATGAGTAACCCCATTTCAAACAATTACAGACATTTGCTAATGGAAATAAAACAGCGTATTCGTTCAGCCCAGTACGAAGCACTAAAAGCAGTTAATCGGGAAATGATTAACCTCTACTGGGACATTGGACAGATAATTGTTACTCAACAGCAGGGCGCTAGTTGGGGAAAATCCATCGTAGAACAGTTAGCAAAAGACTTACAAGCAGACTTTCCAGGAATTAGCGGATTTTCTGCTGCTAACCTCTGGCGGATGAGGCTTTTTTATGAATCCTATGTCAATAATGAAAAACTCGCACCAATGGTGCGAGAAATTGGATGGACTCACAATCTGGTCATTGTAGAGAAGTGCAAAGATGACCTAGAACGAGAATTCTATATTAGAATGACTCGCAAATTTGGCTGGACAAAGAATGTTTTGATTCACCAAATTGAAAATAAAACTTATGAAAAAACTCTCCTGAATCAGACTAACTTTGATAAAACTGTTCCAGCAGAGATTCGTAACCAATTAAAACTAGCTGTCAAAGATGAATATACTTTTGATTTCTTGGAATTAGCAGATGAACACAGTGAACGGCAGCTAGAACAATCAATTTTAGCAAGAGTTGAACCATTTCTTCAAGAAATGGGCGGGATATTTGCTTTTATCGGTAGTCAATATCGACTAGAAATTGATAATGAAGAATATTTTATAGATATTTTATTATATCATCGCAGTTTAAAGTGTTTAGTAGCGATAGAACTTAAAATTGGTAAGTTTTTACCTGAATATGTCGGCAAGATGCAGTTTTATTTAGCTGTTTTAGATGACAAGGTAAAGCTACCTGATGAGAATCCTTCTATTGGAATTATTCTTTGCAAGTCTAAGCAAAGAACTATCGTTGAATATGCATTGAAGGAATCTAATAAACCAATTGGTGTAGGAACTTATCAAGTAGTTTCAACATTACCTCAAGAATTAAAAAATCAGCTTCCGGCTCCAGAGCAAGTTGCCAAGTTGCTAGAAGGCGTGGAATAAAAAATGGAGTTTCAAAATGTCTAATGATGATTGGTTATCAGGTGATTTTGGTTTTGATGGTGATTCTTCAGACCGCACCATTGAAACCGAAGGCGAATTATTAACACTTAAACTATTGCGTGAAGCTATTCAATCTCAAAATCCAGATGATAAGGTAATGGCAGACTTTGCCGAGTATGTCTTACCAAATCTGTTGAGGATAGCCATTGGTGTAACCGCGAAAGGCGGTAAGTTTTTTGATGAAATTGACCAACAGCGAGAAGCTGAAGGAAAAACTAAAATCAGACGAGATAATGCTGCTGACCAATCACTGAATACTCACTTACTCAATGGTTTATTTCCAGCTAATTTAATTGAGAAACGTTTAGAAAAACTCGATACCACAGTGCGGCGAGTCGTGAAAGAACGAGAACGGCGTTTGGTAATTGCTGGATTTATTTTACATGATTTTGAAAAGTTTCCTGATGTCCCTGAAAATTGCCGCAAGCTACCATTAACAGAACATCGTGAAATTATTGATAAAAAAGTTCACCAGTTAGGACTAGATAACTTTATAAATCCAGAAAATCCTGAAGCTTATCGAGACTATCTAGATGATTTGTTGTGCATGGCTTATAATGCTCAACGTCGCTGGGATACTAACTGGAATTTTTCTGAATTTGGCTTGAATCCTCTTCTCAAAGACCGTACCCTTCGCAGTTTATCTGATTTAACTTGTTTGGCTGATTCTCTCGCCTCAATTGTTAAACATCCCCAAGATGCAGAACATCCTCGACTCAAAGAAATCATCCACAGCCTCAGTGATGGGCAATTAAAATTTACTTATCACAGCATTGCTGAGAATAGGGGTGTTTTAACTAATGTGGTAAATAATGCTTTAATTCAGGCTCATACTAGTCTCAATACTGATGAGCATACCTACTATGAACCTTTGTTATATCTGCCAACAGGCGTAATATACTTGGCTTCGCGCAATGCTCCAGCTATCTCGCCGGAAGATTTACCAGACCGTGTAGTTAACAGTATTAAATCGCTTTGTGCAGGTCAATTACGTCTCAGACAAACAGGATTTGGTAGAGACGGCAAAGGCATGAAATATGCCGAATATTACAACTTATTTTTTGATGATATAGGCTTGATGAAAGTAGCGTTAGATGCTACATTACGCATCTTAAACCCTAATAAAGGCTCTGTCGCTAAAAGTCGCAGCGAAAATCTGAACAAGTTTCAGCAACAAAATGTTTTATCTGCTGATTATGACTTCAAATTTGAAGACGATATCCGCATTGACCAAATAGCAGAATTTGGGGATTTAGTTAGCCGGAAGATTTGGGAAGAAACAGTTAATCGCGTTGATTCTGCTCGTAAAAAAGATAAAAAGCTGCCAGCAGTTCCCGATTTTGATTTAACTCACAAAGTTGCAGAATTTTGGAATTTAGCAGAATGTTTGCCTCAAATTAGAGAAATTCAACGCATTAACGAAAGTCTCAAAGAAAACAAGTTAAAGGGGAATACGGGAGGAGTACCTTATGAATGGTATTATCTGGCGGCGAAATATTTAGAACATCATCCAGGAATTGAAGATGTACGCGAAACTTGTCAGCAAGTCATTGATTATTTGACAACCTTAATTTATCCGATAATTTCTCAGTATGAATTGCCTGATGGTTGGGATGATTTAAGGCTCTGGGTAAAACGAGTTGTGATGTTACCAGGTACGAATCAAGTATCATCTGTTAAAACTCAAGTTGAAACATTCCTAGATGAGTTAGGGAATTACAATGCTGCGAAAAAAACAGGGCGAGGGAAACAATTAATCTGCTCAATTTCTCATTCTGCTTACACGGTTACAGAGCAAATGGAATCAGCAGTTTTATTTACACCTCAAGTTTATACAAACAAGCAAATGTTAGGAGGTTCTAACGCTAAACGCAATATCTCTAGTATTGCAGGTGTGGAGATGATGCTGAGGCAAATATTGATGAATCAAACTCAAGCTGTAGGTAAGCGATTTGAAGATGGTAAATATCGCTATCTCTACTTTTATCCAACTTATTACTTTACTCCAGAGACTAACAAGTTTTTGCAGAAAGCATACAATGGTATTGCTCAAACTCGGTTTGATACCAGCGTTCGCAATCATTTTATCAGTAAGGATTTACAGGCGAACTTGGGGCGCGATCGCTATCAAAGTGTAGATAGTTTCTTAATAGATGAAAACCTCCAGCGTGATAAGGATCGCACCTTTAAGCTTTCCTATCCTGAAGACCAGCCTTTAACATTTTATTTCATGGCGCTCCCGCCAGGAAGAGACAGCACCGATACAGAATCTTGGGTAATGCCAACTTGGTTAGCGTTTGCTTTCCCGATGATTTTAGATGTTAAAACTGTGGTTTCAGAGTCACCGATTCCACCTTTTAATGATGGGGCTGAATTTGAGGAAAGCGTTTTCCTTGATAGTGCGCCTCATGCTTTTCGCGCTTTAGTAAGGCGCGATCGCTTCCGTCTTGACTACATTCTCGAAGGTTGGAATGAAAACGGCATCCAATACCCAGCCCCTTTAAATGTACTTACCGCCGCTTACGCCATTCATTTAGATGTGAATGCGCGACAGGGTAAGTCTGGTTACGATGCCAACTGGGGGAGATTTACAGAACTGGCTAAAGATTTTGAAACCAGTCCTTTGTACATCTTTTCTTATCTCAATCGCTGGGTACGTAACCAAAAAGTTGATGCTGCAAGCTTGAGTAAAATCAAGCTTTATGCTCACCACTTTTACCCTTGTTTTGACCCTTATGTTAAATATGATTTTCAACTGGAGAAATGGACTATGGCAGAAGAATCACACTTGCATCATCCCAAAAAATTAACTGAACTTTACCGCAAATTTTACCGAGCAAAATCTAGTAAAGGAAAACCAATCAAGTCTAATGCTATCTTGAAACCAATTGATGAGGCTGCTGAGACTATTATCAAAGCCGACAAAAATTTCTTTCAAGGTGAAGTATTAGTTGATGCGGTAGCTGCAAAAATTTTTAAATTGATGGAGCGAGTGCGTAACTCAACAGCAGAGGGACGTTGGGTTATCGCTCATCGTGATGAAGAAAGAGAGGCAATTTTAGATTTTGCACAACACTTTGTAGTAGAAGTTTTTGAAAAATCATTTGCAGGCGATCGCGCCCGTTTAGCTGGCCGTCAACTCAATCTAATCAAAGATACTTGTGAGTTTTTGTATCGCCTAGAGAATGATAAAGAACGTCATGATAAAGGTAATAAGCCTGATAATGACATACAAGATGAAAATGAAGATTAAACTTTCTAGGCTATAGGAAGAATGATTCTGCATACAAAACGATCAAGTAATTCTTTCAAGTATTTAATTCGGAGAAAAATATGTCATTGTTGAAAACTGTTGAAGCCAAGTTTTTTCAATCTGAAATTTCCTACAAACCAATGGGTAAATATGTCCATTTTCTGACGATTCGCATTACCGAATCTTATCCTTTATTTCAGACAGATTCAGAACTTAATAAAGCACGGGTAAGAGCAGGAGTCAAAGATAAAACTACAATTAGCCGTTTGTCAATGTTCAAACGTAAGCAATCAACGCCAGAACGTTTAGTAGGTCGAGAATTACTACGAAACTATGGTTTAATGACTGCTGAAGAATGTGAATATAACGTAGCTTTTGCAATGGATAATCCTGATTGCATTATTTACGGTTTTGCCATTGGGGATTCTGGTTCTGAAAAGTCCAAAGTTGTCGTAGATACAGCATTTTCAATTACATCTTTTGATGAATCACACGAAACATTTACCCTCAATGCTCCTTATGAAAATGGCACAATGGCGGCAAAAGGAGAAAAGAAATCAGATGGTAAACTAGATGGTGAAATAGGTACAGTAACAGCCAGAATTAATCAGCAAGACCATATTAGACCGCAAGTTTTTTTCCCTAGTATTGTCACCTTGAAAGACCCCACTGAGGCTAGCTTCCTTTACGTTTTTAATAACATTCTGCGAACTCGTCATTATGGAGCGCAAACTACCCGCACAGGTCGTGTTAGAAATGAGTTAATTGGTGTCGTATTTGCGGACGGAGAAATCACCAGTAACCTGCGTTGGACTCAGGCAATATATGACCAAATGAAATCTAATAATACTCTAAATGCTCCCGATCCGCTAGATGAAGATGATGTGATTACTGCTGCTAAAAATGCTATTGAAGCATTAATGGCTGATGAGTTTATTGTTCACACAGATTTGATTGGCGATGCTTTTGTATCCCTAATTAATGAAGTTAAAACTTTAACAGGAAGTGAGAAGGGAATTCAGTCCATTTTGCAAAAAGCTGATGCAGAAGCTAAAGATTATGCAAACAAGCACATTAGCAAAAAGAAAACGGCTGCGAAGGCAGGACAAAAGTAATGGCTATTATTTATCGTTGTCAAATAGAACTTCATGACAGCCTTTATTACGCAACTCGTGAAATCGGTAGATTGTATGAAACAGAGCCGATAATTCACAATTACGCTCTTTGTTATGCACTGGGTTTAGTTGATAGCCAAATCTACTCTACTACCGTTGCTGAAGAACATTCCTATCGCTATTTTTGTCCCGAACAAGTACCAAAATATGAGGAGCATTTAACGCGACTGAATCAACAGGGTATTTATGTAACTCCAGCACGTTCAATCAACCATATTGCCATTCTCAACACCTGGAAGTATGCTAATAACAACTATCATGTTGAGATGGAAAAAACTCAGAAAAATATTCCGAGTTTTGGTAGAGCAAAAGAAATTGCGGCAGAAAGTAAATTTGAGTTTTTTGTTATTTCTGACAATCAACTAAAATTAGCAAAATGGATTCGCTTAGGTAAATGGATGAGTAAGGCTGAGGTGATTGTTGAAGAATTACCCAAACATAAAACTGTTGAAGGTATATTCACTTGCACCTACCCTTTAAATCCTTTGGATGTAATGTTTACCAATCAAGTAATTAGCTATGACGTGATAAATATGCCTCCAGTTAGCTTAATTAAAAATGTACAAATGCGAGGGCAATACTACCAACTTGATAAAATCCAAGAACTAAAAATTCCGGCTCGGATGGAATATTGTTTTAAGAATTGAACAAATCAACTTACTATAGTCCTTTTGTAGAGGCGCAAATTTAACGCCTCTACAATACAAAAACTTTTGTATTATGCCCCATAGCCTCGTTCTCAACCTCACCCCCAAATCTCCCATCTATCCTGATTTCCTCACCGGCAGACATCTCCACGCTTTATTTTTAACTGTTGTTAGTTCGGTTGATAAAACATTAGGAAACTATCTGCATTCATCCAAGGCAGACAAGCCTTTTACTCTTTCTCCCTTACAAATACAACCAAGCCACAAAAATCATCAGACGTTGCAATTATGTCATCAAAAACCCATTGCCCCAGGTACTTTGTGTTGGTGGCGCATTTCTCTATTAGACGACACTTTATTTAGCAAGCTTACTCCTCTGTGGCTAAACCTTAACCCTAACCAACCTTGGCATTTGGGTTCTGCTGATTTATTTATTACCAGCATTCAAGGTACACCTCAATCAACTCAACCTTGGGCGAATGCTTGCACCTACGCACAATTGTATGAACAAGCATCAGAAAGCGATCGCACTATTAATTTTACCTTTGCCACCCCCACTGCATTTCGTCAAGGAGGATATGACACTGTACTACCGATTCGAGAATGTGTATTTAATAGTCTTCTCAGTCGCTGGAGTAAATACAGTGGGATTGAATTTGATAATATCCCCGTCGAATCTATTTATCCCAGTTTTTTTAATATCAATACTCAAGTTGTAAGCAACTATGACAGCAAATTTATTGGCTGTGTTGGCGAAATTAGCTATCGGGTTTTGGGTGATGTGAAACCAATATCAATCAAACAAATCAATACTTTAGCTGATTTTGCACTATATGCAGGCGTAGGACGCAAAACAACAATGGGTATGGGTATGCTACGTCGTTTCAACAATTAAAACTTCAAAAATATGCATGATTTAGAATATGTTACCATCGCAGCCTTAAACCAATATGCCTACTGTCCACACCGCTGCTGGCGGATGTTTTGTGCAGGAGAATTTATTGACAACCAATACACAATTGAAGGCACAAGTTTACACGAGCGCGTTCATACTGTTGGTGAGGTAAACCGTGAAGAAACTTGGCAAATTCGAGCAATTTGGTTG
>JBPCQW010000181.1:0-3200 GCA_050997715.1 Hassallia sp. | reverse complement strand
GTGCTTGCGTGTTGTCAGATTTATTTGAGTTATAATTGGCAGTAGCTTGATTATTTTTCGCTTGTTTGTTATTGGTTGCTTTGCGATTGATACCTGGTGTTGATTGAGTTGATGAGGGATTATTAGTTGCCGTACTGGAGTTTTTTGTTCGTGCTTTCAAGAGATAGGATTTAATTGTTGTGGGTTGCACGTTAACTCCTTCTGATTTGAGGATTGCTGCAACTTCTTGTAATGTATAACCCACTGCCAGCATTTTATCGATTTGGGTGGAGAGCGCTTGGATAAATTGCTGTAGTGTTAGGTTCTTCGGTTGCTTTGCTTTTGCTTCAAGGATGGCACTAACTTTATTTAATTTGTTTTTGGAATCCGGTATTAATTGTGCGCTGCGTGCCATAGTTATATAAATAGTTCAAATATTCTTCTATACTATTCAAATCTGAATCGACTGCCTAACGTGGAATTACTAAGTTTGAGGAAAAAGCAGTCTCGTTAGGTGTCGGTGAAGATAACTATAAGTATCAGGCTTTTCGAGATTTTAATGGGCTTACTGTTAGTCCAGTCAGGGTGATTATATGTATATCTACCGATGTTTATGGCTCAGTCAGGGATAAAGGCGCTTGATAAATGTAGAGATTGCGACGAGTATGATTATACAAGGGAGGGACAATTTGAATAGCTATACACAGAAGAGAATAAGTTGTTAGTTACGTTTTTATTGGTAGCTATATTTAGGTAGGAGCGTGCGTGCAGGGGATATTTATAGGAGATGAATGGGAGATTATTGTCCGGTTGAATTGTATTTATTTTTTCGGACAATATTAGACTTATTTGCCGTCGCTCCGGAGAGCAAAATCATTTGCACTTCAAAAACAAACATGGCTGCCTAACTGTTGATTAAATCTACAATACCGAATCAAAAATCTGTTGCGCGGTCAAGTTTAACTGCGGAAAAGCAGACGATACGATACGGTCTGTTCCTCGAAACGGGGTCATTTGATATTCGCCATCAATTAATTCGCACACAAAAATTGTAGGCTGTTTGGGATTGCCGATAAATTTACGCCCGCCCAACGCGGCATAATCCACAATCCAGTATTCGGGTATTCCCATTTCTTCATAATCCCCGAATTTATCGTAGTAATCATCACGCCAGTTGGTTGAAACGACTTCGACCACTAAGGGAACGGATGCGGGTAAGGATACGGTTGATTGCTTATCCCACAAAAGTTCATTTACAACATTGTCGTAATTTAGTACTAAAATGTCAGGGGAATAGGCAGACTCATTACCGGGTGTTTTTACAAATGCAGTTTTGGGAATGCGGTACGGTAGTCCCATCTGCAAAAATTGAAAAGTTATTTGTGCGGCTAAAAATCCGACAACACCTTCATGTTTGCCTGTTGGTGGGGGCATTTCGATTATCACTCCTTTGTGTAGCTCGTAGCATAAGCGTGAGTTTTCTGGATACCATTCGATGAATTCATCAAAGGTAAATAGTTTTGGTTCGGTTTGTGTTTGTGTTTGGGTCATAACGTGCAATGCATCTCTTTCCACTCAATGTATCGCGCTTCTTCTGGTTTCTGAGCGCTCCTTTAAACGCGATGACCAGAGTTTATCCGGCATGAACCGGTTGGTTCAAGATTGAAAATAACCTTGATTGGTGGGATAAAACGCTTGCGGACTACTCATATTTAACAGTTTCGCGTGTAGATCCAGGACGAAAGGAAGATAACGGTTTTTATGAGCATCCCAATTTCAACCGGATTCCCGTCGAACGCGTAGCGTCTCCCCTTTATATGGGAAAATCAACGCAATGAAACCAGTTCACGCGTAAATTCCAACAGAGAGTGCTGCTAAGTACCTCGCCTCAAAAAACTCTCTTTACAATATCAGCCAATTAAGAAAGATTCTCGTATATGTGCGATTCGTGCGCCCTCTGTGGTTGCTACGGTAATATTCCCATGCGTTGCATCCCAATGCGTCATCTCGCCAGTAAACTTGACCTCTCCTGAAAATGATCGTACTTCTACTTGACAACCGACGTATTTTGTGATTTCGCAGCCGTCGGTTTCAAACTGTATCAGCGAGATTGGCTCAGACAAGATTGCTGACTCATCCGGCACAGTGGGTTCTCCGTGGTCTAAGGGTAAATCGCTATTGTCAGTACTGACAATCTCTTTTTGGCAGTGGTCGTCACTGACATGAATTTCTTCGTTAGATAGGGAATCAGAGGTCAGTTTTTCTTCATTGTCAGTGGTGTCAGTGGCTGTAAAGGGTTTTTCCAAATCTTCTTTTTTGAAAGCAACAAACTTGACTGAGCGCCCCTTCCGTACAATCTCGCCGTACCCCATTTTAACCAGTTGGTTGAAAAGGTCTTCGGTGTAGGCACTTGGTTCCCTAGAAGCTGATTTGGCACGGGTCTTGATGCTATCCATTGGTCGATAAATGTCTCTAGCAGAAATACCGCTGGTTGATTGTAAAGCGCGGTCGTAAATTTGCAACAGAATTGAGCTAATTTCATCACTGTTGCTGACTTTCTCTTGCAAAACGTGGAAAGCGCTACGATAATACTGAGCAAGTTTTACAGCCCTTAAGAGCGTTTCCTTTTGTAGCGTGTTAATATCACGACCTGGCGAGTAAAAACACTCAATCATGTGCAAATTAAGCGCAATCCTCAAAATCTGCGTCGTTAGCTTGGACATCCAGTTGCGGATAGCTGGGTGGCTAGTTTCCTCAATTTGGTCGCCAATCACCTCGACTAGCTTTTTATAATATGCTTTGGCTTGTGGGCTAATTTTAACGGTGGTTTCTGGTAATTCATCTAGCCATTTATAAAGTAATGGCAGGCGATCGCTAAGTTGACAATAGCCCTCTACGTACCGTTGCTTGCGCCGTTGAGGAACTGCAAACAGCATCCGAGCCTGTAAACCGTTATTGTCGTCAGCATCCTTAAAGATTTTGCGAAACACACCAGGCTGGATGCCGCCAGTGAGCGAAACTGCTGTACGCTCGGCAAAGTAGCTATCAGACAATGACACTCGGTCAACACAAAGCGCGGCTGCATCCCAAAGTTTCAGCAGAATTTGCAAACTTTCGTCTTCACCTTTGGAAAATTGCCCCAAAGAATTAAACAACCCTGCCACTTCATCTCGTGCCCACAAAGAACCGTGACCTTCGTTTTCAGCAGACCGTTTCAAAAC
>JBPCQW010000174.1:0-13514 GCA_050997715.1 Hassallia sp. | reverse complement strand
GATATGCAACCAGGTAGTGGCGATCGCACCCAATTAGAGTTTGTCATTCCCGCCCGTGGATTGATTGGTTTCCGGGGTGAATTCATGCGGATGACTCGTGGTGAAGGGATCATGAACCACAGCTTCTTGGACTACCGTGGTATCAGTGGCGATATTGAGGCACGCAACAAAGGTGTTTTAATATCCTTTGAAGAAGGCGTTTCTACCTTCTACGCCATGAGAAATGCTGAAGATAGAGGCGCATTCTTTATCGTTCCCGGTACCAAAGTTTACAGAGGTATGATTGTGGGAGAACACAATCGTTCCCAAGATTTGGAACTAAATATCTGTAAGACAAAGCAACTTACCAACCACCGCGCTGCTGGTGGTGACGAGTTAGTACAGTTGCAAGCACCAATTGACATGAGTCTTGAACGTGCTTTAGAGTACATCGGTTCAGATGAATTGGTGGAAGTCACACCTCAATCAATTCGTTTGCGGAAGATGTCGAAGAAGATGGCAAAACGGTAAGTAAAGTTACTTGATTAATTTAAAAAGCCCGCATCAGCGGGCTTTTTGATTTAGCTACAAGCTATTCGGACACGCTTAAAAAAGTGAAGTTGAACCGAACAGGTATACTTAACGAGACTTCCTGAGAGTCCAAGAATGCCATACTTTTTGAACAGTGCTTCTAAACTAATCCGTTTTGACTGACGATTTAGTGTCCACCAAGTTAGACAGGGTAAATGTCCTGCTGGAGCACTCAAATCAAAAGTCAACTCCTCATAATTTTTATCTCTTCCATAAGCGCCTAAAGAGTCCATAGGATGCCCTTCTATCCATCCCACCTTGACACCGAAAAAGTATGGCACCATCAAAACTTCTTTATCACTCATGCAGTCAGTCTTACCACGCAAAACATCAGATATAATTCCTTTGATGATATCTCGTGGATTATTTCTAACATCAGTCCTAACGCTATTGTGAATTTGTTCCTGAAGCTGGAAGCCAAAACGCCCTTGGCTGTGAGTTGCCCATAGCATTTCTAAACAAGCTAAAATGTCAAGAGGAATAAGATCAATATCCTCCAGTGTTAACCATGCCTGCTTTCCTGAATTACAGAATGAGAAAATAAGCTTTCCAGTCTCAAAATCTGCTTTTTTCCATTCTCCCTGAATCAGTAGATTCTCAATATATTCGATGCAAATACCCATTCTGAATAACTCGAAACGCTACATCGTTTATGATAATCGGCTCATCCTAACGATTGAATCCGCAAATATACAGTGCGATCGCCCGAGAGCTGTAGATTGGGTTTCACTCCGCTCAACCCAACCGATGCAACCTTCTCGGTGCTGCTTTCAATTCACAAAAACTCGACACGTCCCACCATCTCTTCAGGTGTAATCACCTCATAAATCAAAACTAAGGTTTCAATGATTTCACCAATTGAACGAGTCCCTTTCTTGCAGTAGGTAATACCAGGATGATCAAGCCTAGAACTTGCAATAATCAAAAAATCTGCATCTTGGGTGAACAGTACTCGCTGTGTTTCCTGAATAAACCCTAATTGGACTTCATCGCTTTGAGTACGTAATTCCACATCATTGGTTGTTGTAACATTAATTCCATAACGGCGCAAGCCAAGGGCGATCGCAGGATCGACATTTTCATCCAGATGAAAGCGAATTCGTTCACTCATTCCTCAACTGTCTTAATTTCTCTTGAAGAAGCGAGGGATGATTTTGCTTCAGCACCTCGACCAACTCATCCTCTTCTGCTGTGCGGCGATCAATCTCGTCTCGGCGATCAAAGTAATAAGCCATTGCCGCATAAACGGATGCCAGTGACAGGTCATACTTACCAGCAATCTCTACCAAGGAATACCCTAGCTTTAAATGCATCACTGCTACATCCTCTACAGCAATGCGAGTACCAGCAATCCGGGGCTTTCCACTCCGCACATCAGAAGAGATTTCAATATGCTCCCGACTGACTAACTGCATCAATGAATCTTCCACCTCCGTTCCATATTTTAATAATACACAGCAGTCCTGGCTCTTACAGCGTTACAGATGAAAGCAGATCAGAATGCCCATTCTTTGTGACCTGCGCGATCGCTCTTTCCAACAGGTATTTTCACAGTGCGATCGCCTAAATCACCCTTTTTGATACCCAACGCTTGTCTTTGAATTTCTGGTGGTGTTGGGTTAAAAAGGAAACTATGAAAATCATCAAACCCATCACCAACTGGCTAGAAATCCGCGCTTGTGCCCCAACATACAGCGGTTGGGTACTAGCGGGAATTGCGATTTGTTTTTTTGGGGCTGGTGTAAATACGATGGCTGGTTGGTTGTACGTTATTAGTGGGGTCAGTTTTGCCCTACTAATTATCGCGGCTTTTTTACCACAGCGATCGCTTGTCGGTTTAGTTGTCAAACGTCGTTTCATCAATCCAGTTTCCGCAGGCGACGAACTTACAGTACAATTAGAAATCCGCAACAACACAAAACAGCCTGTTAACTTGCTGCAAGTCGAAGATATCTTGCCGATTGTTTTGGGCAAACCAATACAGCAGCCAATCGAAACGATTAACAGCCAAGGTAGTTATAATTGGGTATACAATCACCCAGCTGTGCGCCGGGGTGTTTATCGCTGGCAGACAGTCGAACTAGCGACAGGTGCGCCTTTAGGATTGTTTTGGTGTCGTCGTCAGCATGAATGTGCGGCAAAAGCGATCGTTTACCCGACTGTATTACCCCTCGCCAATTGTCCCTTAATCGATGAAATTGGGCTAGATGATAGCACAAAAAGCGATCCGCGTGGTAAACCCTTTCAAACAGCCACAGCCGGATTAACGCGATCGCTTCGTCCCTACCGCACAGGCGATCCCATTCGTCTCATCCACTGGCGTAGCAGCGCCCGCTACGGAGAATTACGGATACGTGAATTAGAAAAAGTTACAAACGGACAAGATATTATTATTGCCTTAGATAGTGCTGCGACGTGGGAAGAAAACAACTTTGAACAAGCAGTAATTGCCGCAGCCTCGCTGTATTTTTACGCACAAAGGCAACAGATGCAAGTGCAACTGTGGACAGCAGCCACGGATTTAGTCAAAGGTGAAAAAATGGTTTTGGAAACTTTAGCGGCAACTCATCCAGGAGAAGACAATATCACAAAAGCGCCTAATAAGCCTTTAATTTGGCTGACTCCAAACCCAGCGCTCGCCAATCTTCCTAATGGTAGTCGTTGGATATTGTGGCAGAATACATCAACCGTAAATTGGGATTACCCAGGAATTATTATGCAAAGCGATCGCCCACTGCAACCCCAATTGCAAACAGGGTATTAGAGACTGGGGACTAGGTAAACTAAATAATGAATCTAGCCTGCTTTGTTAAGCTTCGATGATATTGCAGATTTTGCCGATTCCAGCAGCCACCTCAAACATAGCCTATTGGGAAACGCAACAAAACTTAAAAACCTGAGAATGGGGAAATACCCCCAGTAATACCTCACTGAGGCTGAGGTACAATGCAAAGAAATATTTAAATTATGAGACGCTCCTTATTATGATCAGACCAGAAGTTAACACAAAATCCAGTGATAAAAATTTAGAGGCAATGCGCCATTTTTCCGAACAATACGCCAAGCGTACTGGAACCTACTTCTGTTCTGAACCCTCTGTAACCGCAGTCGTTATTGAAGGACTTGCCAAGCATAAAGACGACTTAGGGGCGCCTTTGTGTCCTTGTCGTCACTACGAAGACAAAGCAGCTGAGGTAAGCGCCACATTTTGGAACTGTCCTTGTGTACCAATGCGAGAACGCAAAGAATGCCATTGTATGCTGTTTCTTACCTCAGACAACGAGTTTGCAGGTGAAATGCAGGAAATATCTTTAGAAACAATCAAAGAAGTTCGCGATAGCATGGGTTGATGGAAAGCATCCCCAGCGAATTTTGGCAAGGCGTAGAGCAGTTCAATTCTGGACAGTTCTACGCCTGTCACGATACTTTAGAGGCTCTGTGGATCGAAGCATCAGAGCCAGAAAAAAGCTTTTATCAAGGCGTTTTACAAATTGCTGTAGCCCTATATCATCTAAGTAATCGTAACTGGCGAGGTGCAGTAATTTTATTGGGAGAAGGAAGCAATCGCCTGCGACGTTACCCATCAACATACAGCGGTATTGATGTTGACGAACTATTAGATCAGAGTGTGGCATTGTTGATAGCACTACAAAAAGCCGGAGCCGAAAAGATTACCGCTAGCGACTTTAGTCAAGATGAAACTTTGACTTTACCCAAGATTTTACTCGTTAACGAATCAGAGAACTAGGGACAAGGAGACAAGGGGACAATTCTTTTCCCCCCTCTCCCCTATAGGCTTTTGGCAAAGCTTCGCAACAAACATATGTGTAGTGGCGAAACAATAAAGTTTTAGAAAGCGTCAAGAGTTTTAACCAGTGCCTAATCCACAACTAGTCTAGATTGTGTATTTTATCCAAGACACGACTAAAACTGCGTTACTTTTTGTTTCGTAGTAAGCACTTCAGTGCTTAATATTAAGCACTAAAGTGCTTACTACAATAAAACACTTAAGATAATTAAAGTAAAAATCAAAATCTTAAATCCTAAATTACTATTATGCCCTGGTATAAATTGCCCCAATTACACATGCGTCGCTTTGGATTAGCCTTAATGTTACCAGTTGCTTTGGTGGGAACTATAGCCTTTCCCATCCAATTGCAAAGCGCTACAGCACAAACTTCTGGACAACAAGGACGCCCACTGCAAATTAAGTCTGATACCCAAGAATACGATGCCAAAACGCAAGTAGTAACAGCGCGTGGTAACGTGCAAATGGTTTATCCGGCTCGGCAAATTCAGGCAACAGCTGCCCAAGCTCAATATTTTAGCAAAGAACGCCGCATCGATTTCAGTGGCAATGTTTACATTTTGCAACAGGGTGCTAACAGCATCAGAGCAGAGAAAGTTACATATCTAATTGACGAAGGACGCTTTGTAGCATTACCGCGAAACAATCGCCAGGTAGAATCAATCTATTTGGTGAACGATACCAACGTCAACACACCATCTGCTGCACCCGCACCAAAAACACCGCCTTTCAAGCGTTCTAATTAGAAATAATCGCTTAGAAAGGTTATATCAACTGTGAAAATTGTTTTAGAAAACGTCCACAAATCTTACGGCAAGCGAGTTATTGTCAATCGCGTTAACATTTCTGTCGCTCAAGGAGAAATCGTCGGCTTACTAGGACCCAATGGAGCCGGTAAGACAACAACATTTTATATTGCCACAGGTTTAGAAAAACCCGATCAAGGAAACGTTTGGTTGGATAACCAGAATATTACTGGGATGCCAATGCACAAAAGGGCGCGAATGGGTGTTGGCTATTTAGCGCAGGAACCAAGTATTTTTCGTGCATTGAGTGTGCGAGATAACATTCTTTTAGTACTAGAGCAAACCAATGTGCCACGATTAGAATGGTCAGGGAGAGTACAAAATTTACTGCGGGATTTGCGTTTGGAAAAAGTAGCGAACAGTAAAGGAATTCAACTTTCTGGGGGTGAGCGACGTCGGACAGAATTGGCGAGAGCTTTGGCGGCTGGGCGTTCTGGACCAAAGTTTTTGCTTTTAGATGAACCATTTGCGGGAGTTGATCCGATCGCTGTTTCGGAAATTCAGCAAATTGTGGCGAGATTGCGCGATCGCAACATGGGTATCCTCATCACAGATCACAATGTCCGCGAAACTCTCGCTATCACAGATCGCGCTTATATCATGCGCGAAGGGCAAATTCTCGCTTCCGGTACAGATGAAGAACTCTATAATAACCCCTTAGTTCGGCAATATTACTTAGGCGATAACTTCCAGGTCTAGTCATGTGTCAGGGGATAAGAGGGGAAAAGGGGAAAGGAAAAAAGGGGAAAGGTATGGAAATAAAGCGCTCTGCCTCTGCGGTGGCCTGTACCGTCCCGTTGAGGTTTGTAAGAAGAGTTATTTTAAACAACTCATGATATTTTATTAACCCTTTCCCCCTTCCCCTTTACCCTTTTCCCCTCCCACTAATTAGTGACTAATGAATAATGAAATACAAGCCTTTTTATACCTTAAATTCGCTGCTGCCTTTTTCCATCATGGATCGCTACCTCACCAGCGAATTAATACCGCCATTTTTGTTTGGTGTGGGAGCATTCTCATCAATTGGTGTCACAATTGATGCTGTATTTGAACTGGTGAGAAAAATAGTAGAATCCGGGCTGCCAGTAGGAATTGCCCTGCAAGTTTTTTTATTAACCCTGCCAAAATTCATCGTTTTAGCCTTTCCCATGTCTACGCTGCTAGCTACTTTGATGACTTACAGTCGTCTTTCTAGCGAAAGCGAATTGATTGCTCTGCGAGGATGTGGCGTAAGTGTTTATCGCATGGTATTAACTGCGGTGTTTTTAAGTTTGCTGGTTACGGGATTGACATTTGCCTTTAACGAGGAAATTGCACCAGCAGCAAGTTACCAAGCAGCAGTGACTTTAGAAAAAGCATTAAAATCGGACAAGCCGCCTATTGCCAAACAGGATAACTTCCTCTATGCAGAAAAGCGAGACGTAAAGCAACCCGATGGTAAAAAGCAAAAAATTCTCATCCGCTTGTATTATGCCGACCAATTTGATGGCGAGCGCTTCAGAGGTTTGACAATTATAGATCGTTCCGACCAAAAAGCCCAGCAAGGTTTAAGTCAAATTGTCGTTGCAGATTCCGGCGAATGGAATCCATCAGAAAACACCTGGAATATTTACAAAGGTACCATTTATTTAGTAGCTCCTGATAGTTCTTATCGCAATATTGTCCGCTTTGAACAGCAACAATTACAATTGCCTCGCACAGCATTTGAACTAGCAGAAAAAACCAAAGATTACGACCAGATGAATATCGCCCAAGCGTTAGAACAATTGGAATTAGAACGCCTTGGCGGTGATGATAAAAAAATTCGCAAACTGAAAATTCGGATTCAGCAAAAATTAGCCTTACCGTTTGTATGTGTAGTTTTTGGTTTAGTAGGTGCTGCGATGGGAACCATACCACAGCGCACCGGGCGAGGAACCAGTTTTGGTATTAGTGTCATAGTTATTTTTTCTTACTATTTATTTGGTTTTATTACTAGTGCCCTAGGAGAGGCAAATGTGGTCTCTCCCTTTATGGCGGCTTGGTTGCCAGATTTTCTTGGTTTAGGCACAGGTATATTCTTATTGATGCGAGCTGCTCGACGATAAATAAAGAAGAAGAACTCAGAAGACAGAATTCAGGAGTCATAATCGCAATCAGTAGGCTTTTATAGCATTACCGATTGGGTAGACCAGATGAGTATACGCGGGGGTATTAAACCCCCATCTCCTGTCAAAGACCCACTCTTCTTCGACGGGAACCGCTCTTGAGATGGCTGCCTCACCAGTCGGACAAAATATTATGATTCTGTCTTCTGACTCCTGACTTCTGAATTCTTTCTTTATAAAGGTAAAAATCTTGTACTTTTTTATTTTTACCTAGTCTCGACAGACTTAAATTTATGAAAAAATTGATTAGTCTTTAAGGAGTGTAGTTCCGACATTCCGGAGCATCAGGGTTTTCTCTACAGTATTCCTCAAAAGAGGTTTTAGCTGATACCATGCTCTCAGATTTTTGATGAGCAGCTTCGGCTTGAAGTTCTTCTACTTCATCCCAAGCGGCAGCACAAGCTTTAGAATAAGCACCTCGATCTGTACAAATAGCACGAGCATCTTCAATCGCTTTTTGAATTCTGTCCTCCAACACAAGTCCTTTGGGAGAGTCCACAAAGTCGCTTTTTGTCAAGATGTCAGTAATTGAGATAATGCCCAACAGCTTGCCTTGAATCACTGGCGCTCTGCGGATACCAGTATTGGCAAACAACCGCGCTACAAATTCTACACCCAAATCGGGATTGACAACTATGCAAGGCTTGCTCATAATTTCGTAAACCCGCACTGCCTTGGGGTCTTTGCCGTAAGCGGTTATTTTGTAGACAATATCTGTTTCAGTCACAATACCATAGGCATCATTTTCATAGCGGCGATCCACAACCAGCGCCCGCAGTCCTTTTTTCTTCAACAGTTCCACAGCTTCTGCCACAGTTGCCGAACCGCGAATGGTAACTACGTCCTTGGTCATGATATCTTCAGCTTTCATCATTGCTATAGCCTCCCGTTAAATAGGATGGTACGGTAGGATCGCGCATTGCTCAACTCTCGCCCACAACAATAAAGTTAGAGCAGCTTTCAACTCTAGATGATATCCAAAGTAACCAAGGCGCAAAACCGAGGATAAATAACTTGACTTTTGTATCAAGATAGTGTGCAACTCATCCTAGAACCGTTCGCTAAAGAATCTGACAAGGTGAAAAAAAAGTAAAGTTTGTAAGAAATGCATCTGCATTATTAATGACGCAGGACTGTGGAAACGTTAGGATTAAGTTACGATGCAACTTAAAGCGAGAAATTTCCTTGAGTTCAGACTTGGTTTATAAGCTGAAAAATTATATTTTCATAAGTTAAAATTGGTACGCCTTAGTCTGAATGCACTCTTGAAAGGTCGGTTTTGAATTTGTGGAAGTTTTGCGGTTTTTGCAGTAAATGTAAATTTAAGGATTCGAGTCCCCATGTCACCTCAGCGTTATCCCCCCGCTTACTTACGTTACCTCAGAGCCAGGTTATGGAATTTAGGACGACCGGCTTTTTGGGGAACAGCTATATTTTTATCTGTGCTAGGGCTGGTAATTCGAGAATATTGGGCAAACCCAGATTTTTTAACGTTTTTGCAAAATAATAAGCAAGCTGCTACACAGAAGCCTGCTGACTCATCTCTTTCAGATGAAGATAGAGCGATCGCAGCTGATATTGATAACTTACCAGTGCTGATTAATGACGCTCAACAATCAAATTTTCTAGTAGCGCCCAGCACGCGAAAGGAAAAAAGTCAAGACAATAAGAGCAAAAGCTTATTAGATGATTTAATTAGCAAACAGCAAGAAGCTGCTAAAAATCCTAAGTCAAATCCTCTGGGGATAGTTGGTAATGTACCCGCTTCAAAGGTGACAAATCCTTTTGTGGCACAAGCAGAAAGTTTATTGCAAGCCGGGACTACTAATACTGGTAGCCAGTTATTTGGTGTCAAGTCCTCAGATGCATCGTCTGTTCAACCAGGTATAGCAGGAAGTTCGTCTAACTTGGGTATTGGATCGGCTCAAACCAACAATAATCAAAATCCTGCCCCAATCAGCGCTTTACAAGCAGCAATCAACGAATCGACACAGAAAACTTCAACTTTAAATAATACGACTTCTAACTTTGCAAGTACTATTGGGCGATCGCTACCCAACAACGATTTATCAAATCAGGGTTTGTCTGCAAATACTGGGTTGAATACAAATCCGAGCGTTCGCATTACTCCAACGGGTTACACTCAGCCAGCAGTCACGAATCAGCCGCAAAATAACTACACAAATTTTCCTGGTTCTCAGCCTGGGACAAGTTACACTCAGCCCACAGTTACGAATCAGCCCCAAAATAACTACGGTAATTTAAATAATGTTCAGCCATTGCCCAGCGTAGTTACACCAACATCAACGGTATCTCCGGGAACTTATGCTGCACCGAATAATATTGCACCATACTCTCCCCAGGCTCCGAATCAAGGTACTGTCGAGTCGAGTAACCAAGTAGGATATGGTAATGGCAATTCTTATCCCAGCTTGCCGCAAGTGAAATCACCTGAGTCTAATCTTGTAGTTCCTCCTCTGTCAGCAGGACAGTATGGTGGGGTTAACATTAATGGTTCGACGTATCCTTAATCAGGAGCAAAGCAGCAAGTTAAATAGTTGCGATCGCGTTGCGGGTAATTTCTCTGCCCTCTTTCAAAGCGTACATTCAATATCACCCCATCAGCTTCTACGACCTAACGCAAGTGCGTATTATATCCCAGGCTCTAAAAAACGAGACTAATATTTTTCAGCTATGGCTGAAAATACCTAAAATTATCACTCTTAAGTTAGATGTTGTGGGGTCATACCCCATCTTTAATATTTAAAGAAAGAATTAAAGAATTAATTGGACATTATGCACTACTATCAATGATAGCTGAATAGTTTATTTTATATGTAACAAATGCGACACTTATGATAATCGTGTGTTGTAGAGTAGCCTTCCGAGGCGTTACGGGTACTAATTTTGTAAATATTGGCTAAGGAATGCAAAGCATGGCGCGATGTTTCACCGCTAAGAGCATCTAGGCGTCCTAACTTCATCTGAAATTAGGAATCTAGGACTTAGGCATTTTACTTTCTATCCAGCTATATGGACTAACAACATGGTGCATTCGTAGTGCAGTTGTGTAGTCGAGTCGTTTAGTCTGTGCGCGATCGCGTTTGGACATTTTTTCCCATTTGTATCTCAGGCATTGCATAAAAAATGAGTCAAAGATGTAAGTAACAATGCAGGGCGAAACTAAAGAAGGTTATCTGACCTAACCCGTGCTGGTAGGGCTATCGTGACAGAATTAGATTTTTGTCAATGCGTAAGTCCTGGAATCTTAAACTGAGAATTTCCCGGCTAGAAATAAAGCTGCGCGAAAGCATGAGTGTAAGGTTGTGTGTTCCCCGTTAGTGATACGCATTTTTTGACAAAAACCAGCAATTTCTATTGCCATACCCTGTTATTTCGGATTATCTAACGGAGATTTTCAATGAATATATTTCTGCGCTTTTTTGGCGCAGCAGCTTTTGCTATATATGTAGTAGCTGTTGTATCTGATGTTGCTTTTTCACAGGAGGCTCCGACTGCTGCCTCTGACAGAATAACACAAAAAATTTGCTCTAGTGATGCAGTGGAGAGTTTGTTACCTCCATTAAGCCAGCCAAGTAATTCTCCAATTTCCTACCTGGCGCAGCAAGGTTTTATACAAACTAGTAACGGTTCGTGGGTTTGTTATGCGAATGACCCTAAAAAAGAGGGACGTTATTACACCCTCTTAAAGGTTCAACAGATAGATGGAAAGCTCGTAGCAAGTTCTTTCCTCGACCAGGGTAGTTTGATTGAAGGGCAAGAGAACCGCAGCTTAGATTTCTTCATGACGCTTGTTGATAACTATACAAATACAACCCGGAACAACCGTCAAAGTATACGTAAGTATCTAGAGACATTTATATCGCTAGTACGCTCCGGGAAGATACAGGCTTCACGCCGTGGTTATCTGTTTGACCAACCCAGCCGTAGTTTTGTAATGTACCACCCGCTGAATGCGGGAGAACTCAAGGGTACGGGGATTACCATAAACATCAATTCACCGTCTAACTTGGGTTCTAGCCAAGTCCGTTAGGTTAAGTCCAATTTTATTTGGTGGAGGTTAATTGTGTTGAAGTCAGTGGTAAACAGGGTTGCGTTGTCTTTAGCGGCAGTAATGGCAGTTATTCAGCCTGCTTCCGCTCAACTGAATATAGGACGCTATGGTGTTCAACCAGGATTGGAGCAAAATTATCTCCAGTACCAGCTTGCGGGGCAAAGTCTTAGTCAGATGCGAGGCATTCCTGGGTGTCTTACGGGATTTGGACTTGGTTGCAACAAGACTGGAGAGGTACTCCAACAATTAGTTGAACAAAATAACAAAACTAGCTACTCCAACCTTCTGAACCGTGCAGCAGGTGGAGAGGAAAACTTCCGTAATTTCTCTAACTTTTACGGTAACAACCCCCGTCTGCCTGAAGTTCCATATTCGTCTTTTTGGCAAAACGATGCCAGAAACATTGTGGATGGCTATCAGTATCTTCTGGGGCAACAGTTTGGTCGGACTCCGGTAGAAAATCTGGGACTGATAACCAAGAACTTCTACTGGTCACCATTATCCGGAGACAATAACTCACTCAGTCTCCGCAGTGGATTGCTGGACTTCAAATATTCTTATGGACGTCTGCTTTTAGAAGAAGTCTCAAAAATTCCTAACCTTGAGCAGCAAATTCAGTCTTTGGGTTTGCCAAAAGACGTGACACAGTATTACTTGGGTAACTTCTCTAGAGGGTTGGAAGCGTTGAATGCAGGAAATGAGAATGCACTCAAAGACAGCATTTTACACGTACTTTCGGTTCCCTTCTCACCCGAAGGAGGAGAATTTGGACGTCCGAACGCGGGAATTCCGACTGAGTTTGATTCGCTATACGGGCAAGGTTTAGAAGGAAATGCCTTTTTGGGTGGTCCTGTAGTCACCTTGGAGCCAGAAGCTATAAGCCTTGATATTCCTTCTTTGTCAGAAGGATATGCCTTGACTCCAGACGGTTCGGGTAATCGCTTTCCTACTTGGTTAATAGGAATTCCTCTGGCAGGACTGCTTTTATTTCTATTGTTGAATGGAGATAGTGGAGATAGTTCCGGTTCAAGAGGGACTCTTATTTCCAACGCTGGAGAAATACCTGGTGTCACTCCTCCCCCTAGCCCTAGCCCTACCATATGCCCTACTATGTCTGGTGGCAATGGTGTTGTTAATAACAATCAGACTGTCAATAGTTCTTGCCCCCCCCCCGTAGGAGCGGGACAGGAAATTAAGAAAGTGCCGGAGCCATCAGTACTAAATGCTATTTTGCTATTGACTATTGTGCTTTTCTTGTTGAAAAACAACCAGAGGCGATATTCTTACAGAGTCGCTGCGCGATGAGGGTGCGATCGCTTTAATCATTGTACCTGGCACAGGTGCAGCGTTGTGCGTACAAAGTCCGCGATGTTCTGCGGACTAAAAATAATCACTCCTGATTTGAGGCGATCGCTTTTTTCTGGGATAAGTTAGAGGATGTTTTAAAAGTCGAAGGTAGTAAAAATTAAGCCAGTCGTCTGACCATAATACGAATCATCGCTATATAAATAAAAGCCTCGGAGGTTTCAGGTAGCCGTTCATAATCCTTGCTCAAACGCCGACACCAATTGAGCCAGCCAAATGTTCTTTCCACTACCCACCGCTTTGGTAATAAGACAAAACCCTTTTTCTGCGAAGGTCTAAGGACGATTTCTACATTAGCCGTAAACACATCCATTACCCAGTGGATAAAATCTTCTCCCCGATACCCTCCATCCATCCAAATAGTATGTAAGCGATGCACCCGATCGCCCATATGATGAACTCGTTGGAGGACTTTTTTTGCTCCTGTACGCTCTGGAAGGCTTGCAGATGTGACCAAAACCCGTAAAACTAGTCCCAGCAAATCTACACTCAGATGTCGTTTACGCCCGTGTATCTTTTTGCCTGCGTCATAACCCACCTCATGAGATATCATGGTTGCTGTTTCTACTGATTGGCTGTCAACTGCTGCTTCTGAGGGGCTAGGTTCACGACCTGCGGCAACTCTAACCCACTGGTAAAGTTTGTCGTGTACCTTCAACCAAGTGCCATCTTTATGCCAAGAGCGGAAATAGCCATAAACTGTTGACCAAGCGGGAAAATCTCCCGGCAATGCACGCCACGTA
>JBPCQW010000274.1:0-10749 GCA_050997715.1 Hassallia sp. | reverse complement strand
GTGAATCGCGGACAGTACGAAGCGGCAAAAGCGTCTATATCTCAAGCGGAAGCGACACTGAAAGACGCGCAATTGCAGTTATCCTACACCAACATTACCGCGCCGGCAGCCGGACGTGTGGGTAGGAAAAACGTAGAAGTTGGTAATCGCGTGCAAGTAGGAACACCGATGATGGCGATCGTTAATAACGATTACTGGGTAGTTGCCAACTTCAAAGAAACCCAGTTAGAAAAAATGAAGCCAGGAGAACCAGTAGAAATCAAGCTGGATTCATTTCCTCATCATACCTTTAAAGGTAGTGTTGACAGTATTTCGCCAGCTTCAGGCGCTCAGTTTGCCTTATTGCCACCGGATAACGCTACAGGTAACTTTACCAAAATTGTGCAACGCATTCCTGTAAAAGTTGTTTTCGACCAACAAAGCATCAAAGGCTACGAAGCACGAATTACACCTGGGATGTCTGCGGAAGTTGCGGTAGAAGTCAAATAATACCAATATTGCCGAATGAAAACATCTTTCCACCTCCGGAGAGGCGTTTGGAGTCAGGTGAGATGATATTTTGGGAAAGCATATTGGTATAAACTAAACTTTTAATGAAGACGCAAGCAACGGAGAAAAAGCCGAGAATACCGGCATTTAGGTCAAGAAACTACCGTTTATTTTTTATTGGACAAGGTATATCTCTAATTGGTTCGTGGATGACGCAATTAGCCACGATTTGGTTAGTTTATCACTTAACAAATTCACCTGTAATGCTAGGAGTTGTGGGATTTACCAGTCAAATTCCTAGCTTTTTTCTCTCTCCCTTTGGCGGCGTATTTGTGGATCGTTTTTCACGCCATCGCACCTTAATTGGTACACAAATCTTGGCGATGATTCAATCATTAACGCTGGCAGTGTTAGCATTAACTGGCGTAATTCAGGTTTGGCACATCATCGTTTTAAGTTTGTTTCAAGGATTTATTAATGCTGTAGATGCGCCGGCGCGACAAGCATTTGTGCCAGAACTAATTGAAAAAAGAGACGATTTAGCGAATGCGATCGCCATCAACTCGACAATGTTCAATGGTGCGCGATTAATTGGTCCTGCGATCGGTGGTTTACTAATTGCTCAAGTTGGCGCAGCTTACTGTTTTTTAATTGATGGTCTTAGTTACATTGCCGTAATTATTGCACTATTGGCGATGAATATTAAGTCAAATAAATACCAAGTCAGTAGTGCCAATCCATTAAAACAAATCAAAGAGGGATTCGATTATGCTTTTGGCTTTCCGCCAATTCGGGCAATATTAATATTATCAGCCTTAGTCAGTTTTATGGGGATGCAATATACAATTATTGTGCCAATTTTTGCCGAAAAAATCTTGCAAGGTGGTGCAGAAACACTAGGCTTTTTGATGGCTGCCTCAGGAGTCGGCGCTTTATCAGGGGGAATTTATCTGGCTACACGGCAAACAATTGTAGGATTGGGTAAATTAATTGCCTTTGGTCCGACAATTTTAGGATGTGGACTGATTGCTTTTTCTATATCGCGATTTTTGCCACTTTCTTTATTTTCATTGTTGTTTGTCGGTTTAGGAACGATTCTACAAATAGCTGCTGGTAACACAGTTTTACAAACGATTGTAGACGATGACAAACGCGGACGAGTAATGAGTTTATATACAATGTCTTTTTTGGGTACAATACCTTTTGGGAACTTATTGGCAGGTTATTTAGCAAATCACATCGGCGCTACTAATACATTAATCATTGATGGAATAGCTTGTATTTTGGGGTCTGTATTTTTTGTGAGACAGTTACCTAGTTTAAGGCGATCTATTCGCCCAATTTATGAGCAAAAGGGGATAGTAACTAGTGGAAAAGCTTAAGAAATAAGAACCGCAGATAAACGCAAATAAAAGCCATATGCGTTTATTTGTGTGGAAATTATCAAATAAACAGCATCTTCCTTAAGGTACATTTCTAATATCGCCTAAAGTTTGAGAATATAAATATCTTTTATTTCAACGCCCCACTTTCTCAATTGGAGTACCGCTGTGGCTAATACTAATGCAGTTGGCAAAGGCAATCAGGCTTCCTCTAATAACGTACCGCTGAGAACCTGGATTGGTGTAATGGCGAGTATGCTTGGTGCATTCATGGCAGTGCTGGATATTCAAATTACCAACGCTTCGTTACAAGATATTCAAGCATCTTTGGGAGCAACTTTAGAAGAGGGTTCTTGGATTTCTACCGCTTATTTGGTGGCGGAAATTGTAGTAATTCCTTTAAGTGGATGGTTATCGCGGGTATTTTCTCTCAAACGCTATTTGTTAGTTAATACAGCTTTATTTATTTTCTTTTCTATATGCTGTGGTTGGGCGTGGGATCTCAATTCTATGATTCTTTTCCGCGCTTTACAAGGGTTCAGTGGCGGGGTTTTAATTCCTACTGCTTTAACAGTTGTATTGACAACTTTACCCCCGGCAAAGCAAGCAGTTGGATTAGCCGCGTTTGCGATTACCGCAGTTTTTGCACCGTCGGTTGGTCCCACATTAGGAGGTTGGTTAACAGAAAACTTTGGTTGGGAGTACAACTTTTATATAAATGTAGTTCCAGGAGCATTGATGCTGGCTGGGGTTTGGTACGGCATTATTCAACAACCACCCCAAATGCAATTGCTAAAACAAGGTGATTGGTGGGGAATTCTTTCGATGGCAATTGGGTTAGGTTCCCTCCAAATAGTTTTAGAAGAAGGTAGCCGCAAAGATTGGTTTGGTTCACCTTTAATTGTCCGCTTAAGTATAGTTGCAGCGATTTTTATCACGCTATTTTTCTTTATAGAGTTAACTCGCAAGCAACCATTTATTAATCTGCGACTTATACGTTATCGCAACTTTGGTTTAGCCAGTGTTGTTAATGTTTCGCTGGGTATAGGATTGTATGGTTCAATTTATATCTTGCCGCTGTATTTAACACAAATTCAAAGATATAATGCGCTGCAAATTGGTGAAGTACTAATTTGGGCTGGGATGCCGCAATTAGTAATTATTCCCTTTCTACCCAAAGTTATGAAGCGTGTTGATGTGCGCTTAATGGTTGCTATAGGTGTAGTTTTGTTCTCTATTAGTGCGTTTATGAATTCGCGGATGACTTATCAAACAGGACACGATCAATTAATTTGGTCACAACTTGTCCGAGCGATGGGACAACCGCTAATTATGGTTCCCCTTACGTCGATTGCTACTGCTGGATTAAATCCCAAAGATGCGGGTTCGGCAAGTGGTTTATTTAATATGATGCGTAATATGGGTGGTTCAATTGGAATTGCATCTTTAGCAACTTTATTGACTAATAGAGAACAATTTCACTCAAATAGATTGGGAGAATCAGTATCTTTATTTTCTCCGGAAACTCAAGCGCGAATTAATCAATTAACGCAGTATTTTGTTAGTCGTGGTTCAGATTTAAGTACCGCGCAAGACCAAGCGATAAAATCTATTGATAATATCGTTCGTCGTGAAGCGTATGTGATGGCTTTTAATGATTGTTTCTACTTTATTGGCATTGCTTTATTATTAAGTGGAATTGCGATTATTTTCTTGAAAAAGGTGAAGGCGACTGGTGGCGCTGTTGGGCATTAAGAGCGTTAAAATGTTGGAGATAGTTACCTCGTTTCTGCAAGAAGATGGTCACAAACAAACGCGAATACTACATATCCCCGGAAGAATATTTAGAAGGGGAGAAAGTCAGTCAAGTTAAGCACGAGTATATTGATGGGGAAGTTTATGCAATGGCAGGGGCAAGTGATGCCCATGTTACCATTACCGGAAACTTGTTTAGCGTGCTGCGAAACCACCTTCGAGGTAGTGGTTGCCGCGTTTACATGGCAGATATGAAAGCCCAAATTCAAGCGATAAATCGCTACTACTATCCTGATATCATGGTCACTTGCGATACACAAGATAGAGAGTTTGAATATTTTAAATCTTCTCCTTGTTTGATTGTAGAGGTGCTGTCTGGTAGTACGGAAGCTTTTGATAGAGGTAAGAAGTTCACGGACTACCGACATTTAAAGTCATTACAAGAATACGTGCTGATTTCTCAAGATACGATGAGTGTTGAATGCTTTCGTCGCAACGAAGAAGGACGCTGGGTGCTTTACCCTTATGAAAAAGCGGAAGAGGTGCATCTAGCTAGTGTTGATTTTCGTTGTGCGATCGCTACAATATACGAAGATGTAGTTTTGCCAGAGATGAATTGATAACTAACTCATCCCATTAAGATGACGTTATCAAGTACATGAATCACACCGTTGTCTGCTTCGATATCCGCTGCAATCACTGTCGCATTCTTCACTTCAAAGTTATCAGATATATTAATTCGGATTTCGGAACCTTCCACCGAAGTTAGAGAACGAATATTTACCAAATCTGCTTTCATCAACTTTCCGGGTACGACGTGATATTTAAGAATGCGTGCAAGTTGTGGAGGATTTTGGACGAGGGTGTGAACGGTTCCGGGAGGAAGTTTGGCAAAAGCATCATCGGTGGGCGCAAAAACGGTGAATGGACCAGGACTTTTCAAAACTTCAACTAGTCCCGCAGCTTTCACGGCAGCTACAAGGGTGGTAAATCCATCGGCACTTACAGCAATATCAACAATATCAGGCATTTGATTTAACCTCCGTAATTTTACCGATAATCTTGGCGCTGAATATCGCGCAATCTCGCTTCTGGACGCTGGAAACGGTCTAACTGAGACTCAAAAAATTGACGATTTGCCATCAGATGTTCTGGGTTGGGGTCATCTAACGGATAAAGTAATGCTTGTCGTAATGCTTGAATTACGGCTGATGTGACGCAATACATCGAACGCTGAAAGCTAATTCCTAACTGAATCAGGGTGTCATCTTCACCGCGACAGTGTAGTTGATAGTAGTCCACCAAGTAGTCAGGCAAGAAATGTAGCATATCTTGCATCAAAAGTGTGGGTGGAATGCCAGCCGTCCCGACTGGGAAGACATCTGCGTAAAGAATGCCGAAGTGAAAATCTTTTTGGTCTTCAGGAACTTGCTTTGCTTGAGCGTTATAAGATTTTGTGCCTCTAAAAGGTGCAGTCCGATAAAATACTGCTTCTACGTAAGGGAGAGCGGCTTCATACAACCATGTAAACCCTTTGGATTTAGGGATAATTTCGTAGCATTCACCGTCAATATATACATGATGATAAATCGGGCGTCCGGCGATCGCAAAAATCCCATTCACCAAAAAATTCATCGCTTCCGGTACACTTGTTATTTTACCTTCATCGTAAAGGTCTGACATCTCAAAGAATACCGGCGCCATCACTTCCCAAAATAAGCCGAGGTTAGAGTAGTAAGATAATTGCCGCACTTGCTCAAGAAACATATCCGGAAACATGTTATATAGTCCTAACATTACCGGATTGTTTTTGAAGTAAGCTTTAATTGCGCGATCGGCATTTGCTTTATACTCGTCGGTATCTAAGTATGGGTCAAATTGTCCACCCATACCCCGATGCCAAAGCATCGCTTGCATACAAGCTTCGGCAAATTCCATATTGATGCGATCGTGCCAAAGATGATGTAATAGTTTGGGTAGCTTTTTATTTACCTCACCCTTTTCCATAAACTCCAACAACTCAGGATGCGCTGTTGCTTGTCCGCGCCAAATGCGAATATCAGCATCATCGCCTGCATAATGATTGTGTAGTTCTAAATATTCTTTGGGCAGAAAGTATTTGAAGAAGGGCAAAGGGTCGAGAAAAACTCGTTCGGCAATATAAAGTAAGTCGCGCCAGTAAAAGTCCATCGGCACAGCATATGCTTTGTACAAGCCGATGATTTGCATCAAGTTTTCTGGGGTATCGGGAAGCATCGCACCACCTGCTTCTAAGCGGTGAATTACTTCGGAAAATTTATGTTGAGAGGGGGGAAGTTTAGTTGGTGATGAAATTGAAGTTTGGATCATGATTATTTTTATCTCACGCAAAGACGCAAAGACGCAAAGGAAGAAATAAAGGAACAAAAGCTGTAATTATGCTTTAGAGAGGTAGCACAGAATCATCTCTACATTCTTTAGCCTTTGGAATGTTGCCGCTCAAAGTCATGGGCGATGTTATTTACGCTGGGAATCGCTGATACCATTGTTGTGACTGTCTGTTCGCTCCAGCGCACAAGCCAAGTGGGTTGTACTCCAAGGATGAAAATCAAGGTTGCAAGGATGAGTGCGGGTATTTTTTCATTAGCTTTGACTTTGGGGAAATTGGCGATCGCATTATCCAATTTTCCGAAACAAGTTCGATTGAGCAATATGACAAAGTATACTGCTGTTAAACCGGTTCCCACTACACACAACAAAGTCGGGATGGGAAACGCGGCATAACTGCCTTGAAATACAAGAAACTCGGCGATAAATCCAGCCATACCCGGAATTCCCGCACTTGCCATTCCGCTGAGAATTAATAACGCGCTAATGCTTGGTAATCCGCGAATCGGGTTTAGCAGTCCATTCAGCACATTTAAATCACGGGTGCCGATTTTCTCTTCAATTACACCCACCAAGTTAAATAAAATTGCCAGAATCAAACCGTGGGCGACCATTTGCGACACGGCACCAACTAAACTTAAAGATGTGTGCGCTGCACCACCTAACAAAACGTAGCCCATGTGACCGATTGAACTATATGCTACCATGCGCTTGATGTCTTTTTGAGCGATCGCCGCTGCTGCTCCATAAAGTACACTGACAGTTGCCCAAATCGCTAACCAAGGTGCCAATGTTGCCCAAGCTTCCGGAAAAAGTCCCAAGCCAAATCGGAAAATACCGTAAGTACCAAGTTTCGCTAACACACCCCCCAACAACATGGCTACAGGTGCGGAAGCTGCAACATATGTATCGGGTAGCCAAGTATGCAATGGTACGAGGGGAATTTTGATGCCAAATCCTACCAGCAGCAAACTTAGCAGGATAATTTGCAATCCCAAAGGTAACATTTGTCCCATCAAGGATTCGTAAGCAAAGCTGGTAGCATGAGTTAACCAAACTAAACCCAAGAATGCTGCTAAAATCAAGATTCCGGAAAGAGCGGTATAGAGCAAAAACTTCGTTGCTGCATAACTGCGCTTGTCACCCCCCCAAATGGATATTAATAAATAGAAGGGGACTAACTCCAGTTCGTAGAACAGAAAGAACAGCAGTAAGTTTTGAGCAACAAATGCACCCGCAACGCCACCACTAATTAACAGAATCATCGAGTAAAATAATCGCGGACGCTCAGTATTGTCGTGGCTGCTGTAAATAGCAATCCAAGTAATTAAGCTATTCAAGGCAACCATTACCAAGGAAATACCATCTACTCCGAGTTGGTAATTTAATCCTAAGGTTTCAATCCAAGGTAGGTATTCTGTAAGTTGGAATCCTGGCTGATGGATATCAAATTGAGCCATTACCCAGAATGTCCACAACAGCATTGCTCCAGTAATTAGCAATGCGCTCAAGCGAATTTGACGCGAGGAAACGTTTTTGGGCAGACATCCGATTATGGCTGCACCGAGAATTGGTACCCAAATTAATGTACTTAGCATAGGGGGAAGGGGACAAGGGGGACAAGGGGACAAAGGGCACAAGGGGGAAGGGGAAAAATCTTTCTTTATCTATTGTGAAAATTAATTATGCGTTACCCAAAACCCTTTGTAGAGACGCGATTTATCGCGTCTTCGGTCATTTCCACGACGTTTGTCTATTGCAAGAAATCTATTGTGATATTAAAGTCTGAAGAATTTGCTTTAAGTCAGGTACAAATGAGAGGATGACAAAAAGGGCGATCGCACCGATACAGATAGCGATAGTTAAGGTATAAGTTTGAGTTTTGCCTGAGTTGCCATATTTGAGGACTTCACCACCAAATATCGAAGCAAGTCCGACAAAATTCACCAATCCATCGATAAGATAGCGATCGCCCCAATCAACGATGCGCGAAAATATATCTACACCACCAACCACACTAGAGCGATACAAGTTTGGTGTATAAAAATCGTAGGCAAACAAATCCTGCAAACCTTTCCAGGGCAAGCGAATCGGCTTGGGGATGAAGTTAGTTAAGTATATAATTCCACCAATACTTAAACCAAAGATGCTAGACCAAGTAAGCAGCAATGCTACATCTTGATTCAATGTCGCCCATTCCGGGAGAAGAGACAAACTTTGGAGAATCATCGGAATATGAAGCGTAAAGCCTGCTAACGCTGTCATGGGTAGGATTACAGCCCACAAAGGTTCAGGCGATCGCTCGGTCATTTGCGTCGGCTTATTCCCAAAAATCAGACCGAATACGCGAACCAAACTAAAGGCAGTCAAAGCGTTAATTAGCAGTACCAGCCCCACCAGTAAAGGCTGAGTGTTCCACAACCCATCTGCTAGTTTCAACATCGCCCAGAATCCACCAAGGGGAGGCATTGCAATTAGCCCCAAAATACCAGCAATAAAGGAAAGTCCGGTAACTGGACGACGCCTCCAAAGCCCGCCTAACTGGGTTATATCCTGAGTTATGCAGTTGAGAATAATTGAACCGCAGCTAGCTACTAAAGTTGCCATTGCTACAGCGTGAGCTAGTACAATCAACAGAGCCGCTTCGATTTGCTGACTACCAACGGCTATGAAGACAAGACCCATGTAAGCGCTGACGAGATATGAGAGAGTACGTTTAATATCAATTTGAGCGATCGCAATCAATATCCCACCAATTGCAGTAATTGCCCCGATAGCGATCGTCATTGTCATTGCCCACGGAGAAAGTTCCAGCACAGGCTCTAACTTCACCAGCACCCAAGCTCCAGTCGCTACCACCACAGAATTCCGCAATATTGTACTGGGAATTGGACCCTCCATCGCCTCATCTAACCACAGATGCAACGGAAACTGAGCGCATTTACCCATCGGTCCTGCAATCAGCGCCAAACTTACCAGCGCTGCTACTTTTGGATCAACTTCAGCCGTTTGTGCCCACTGTGCTAACTCCCGAAAGTCCCAAGTACCAGCTAAGGGATAAAGCGCTAACACACCCATCAGCAAAAATAAGTCACCCACGCGCTTGGTGAGGAATGCATCTCGCGCTCCCGTAACCACCAACGATTGATTGAACCAGAAACCAATCAGCAGGTAAGTCCCTAAAGTCAGGATTTCTAGGACAATATAGCTGAAGAAGAGGGAATTGCATAAAACTAAGCTACACATCCCCGCTTCAAACATTGCTAGTAAAACATAAAAGCGTGCCCAACCCCAATCCATCTCCAGATAACCGATCGCATAAAATTGTGCGAGCAAGTTCAGCCCTGTAACCAAAATGCAGGCTCCCAGGCTAAGAGATGAGATTTCTAAGGGAATTGTTAAATTTAAACCGGCAACTTGCAGCCAAGAGATAAACTCATATTGAGCAGGTTGGTTCCACAGATGAGAAAATGCTATAACACTGTGGACAAACGCCACCAAAGTCACGATTAAGTTGAAATATCCTGCCGGTCTGGGTCCTGTGCGACGGGTAATCGACGGAAACCAAAGCGCCGACAAAACCATGCCAAGTAATGCATAGCACGGTATTAACCAAGCAGTTTCAGTAAGAAGTTGAGCCATCCGTTCATCCTGACACGATAAAACTAATTAAATAGATTTATATCTATGATTATTATTTAGTACATCAACAATAATCTATATCTATGAAAGTAGCTTACCGTTTAAGTACGAAGAACGTAAGAGCTAAATCATCAAAAAATCTTTGGTAGTGGTGCGAGATTTCTCTATGGTTTATCTGATTGCAATATGTAACTTTTGTCAAGCTGTTAATAAAAACATTGCAACCCTCGTAGAGACGTTCCGCCGCAACGTCTCTACAATAATATATGTAATTTTTTGGACATGATATAACAACTAACCAACAACGAACTAATCTAACATTTGGGCGTCAATTCCCAAAGCGTTGAGTTGTTCAGGGGAAAGGGTACGCAACTTCTCAACAATTCTCTCGCGCTTGTGTCGCTCAACTTCGGCGCGTTCCTCTCCTGTTAACAGTAAATTGCCTTGTGCATCCCACCACCGCAACCAAGGTAATTCGGCATTTTGATACCATCCTTGCCAAATTCCCAACTCTACCCCCATTGGCGTAATCGGATAATGTCCCCGTTCATTTGGTTGCAATACTTGATAAGTATTATCAACGAGATGATAAACTTCAACTTGTTCTTTTAATACTTCATAAATTGCATAATAAGGTACGCGAATCGCTTGTTCGTAAACCCAAAACTTACCAACCTCTCCCTGTGAAGGGGGCGTTTTATCCCGTTCTTCCCTACCATCCCCCGATACAAATTCAATCACAATCAACGGTGCAACGTACTCCTTCCACAGCACGTAAGAACGCCGCATTTTACCTTCTAAAGTCGGCGGGACATTGGGTACATAAAACCAGTCTGGTGCTTCTGCGCCTTTTTCTGGCGGATCTGTCAAGCGCCAGTAAATACCTAAATCTTGTCCGATACAATATTGACTATCGGGATGGAGTTGCTCTAAAACAGGTGTAATCGAGTCTGTTAGTAAGATACTTTGGGGATGCTCTTGCCAGTTTTTCACAAATGTACCATCTGACTCAGGTAACTGGGTATGGTCAGGTAAAGTGAATGTTGATAGGGAAGTCATAAGCGACAACCAGATGTATATCTAAATTTTATTTTAATGCTGGGGAATGGGGAAT
>JBPCQW010000211.1:0-2931 GCA_050997715.1 Hassallia sp. | reverse complement strand
GGAGAAACGACGACGCTATATATTAATCAATTAATCAAGCCATTTACCAAAGTGACGCGGATTGCTTTTGGTTTGCCTGTGGGTGGTGATTTGGAATACGCTGATGAGGTGACGCTGGCAAGAGCTTTGGAAGGACGCCGAGAGTTAGATTAGTTATATGTCTCTACAAAATACGCTTAATATCTAATTATAAAAATGTGAAAACCCTTCAGCTTCAGGCAAGGATGAAAACCACATTTTTATAAAAATACTGCAACCGTCGTAGAGACGTTCCGACGGAACGTCTCTATAATATGTGTGATTAAAGGACATAATATAAATTCTTAGTTTTGCAGAGACGATTGCTATAGTAACCTGGTGATTAGCCACCTAATTAAGGTTCTCAAACACAGTGGTAACACTACATTCTTTTGTCGATCGCTCAGGTTTACAAAATCTTGCCAACTCCTATCCTGAATTAGATATCGCTTCTGTAGAGACTTGTTTAGCTTTTCTCAACACCACGGCTGATGTATACGCAGCTTTGGACGCTCATTTTGCCCGATATAATCTTTCAATGGGCAAATTTACTCTGTTAATGCAGTTGTTTCAAGCTGATGAGCAAAAGTTGACACCATCCGAATGTGCTGAACGTACAGGTGTTACCAGAGCTACTATCACCGGGTTGCTTGACGGATTAGAACGAGATAAATTAATCATACGTCAGCCTTACCCAGCCGATAGACGGATGTTAAGTGTGCAATTAACTGATGTAGGCAGAAAATTACTTTCTCAAATGCTTCCTGACCACTTTTGCCGCACAACAAATTTAATGGCTCATCTGACTGAAGCTGAAAAAAAGACTTTAATTGAACTGCTAGCTAAGGTAAAGGCTGGAACTTCGGCAATGTTTGAGCCGTAAAATCTCTTGTGGAAAAATCCAACTTATTGTAAATTTTAATTAGTCGCCTAACTATAAGGCTACTAATAACTAAGGTAAAGCCTGATGAAGAAGCTAAACGTCAAGCAGAAAAACTGGTTGCTGTCCTTCCATGTTGCCTTTGGAGGAATTTGGTTTGGAACTGCTTTGTGTATGGTTGTTATTGCCTGGAGTAACCGCAACACTCCTAACGGTGATGAATTATATGCAATAAATTCGATTCTTAAACGATTAGATGACTTTGTAATTATTCCCTCTGCTAACTTATCGCTCTTAACAGGTGGGTTGCTTTGCTGGCTGACGATTTGGGGATTTTTTAAACATTATTGGGTGATTGTTAAGTGGGTAGCAACCGTAACACTGATTGTCGTCGGTACTATTTGGCTGGGTCCGTGGGTGAACGCTATGACAGCGATTTCGCAAACTGACAGGTTACAAGCGCTGAAAAATCCGCTGTATGTGTTTGACCAAAAGGGAGTGATTATAGGTGGGATTATTCAGACTTTTTGTGTGTTAGCGATCATTGCTATTTCAGTTCTCAAGCCTTGGGGTAGGCGCCATTTGAAGAAAGAGGAGGGGAAAGAAAGCGATAAATCGCTTACTACGACGAGCTAAAGGTTTATTCAAATCCCATGCGTTTTTTTGGCAAGACTAGCCAGACTGAGAGTAGGGCACTGGCAATGCCAGCAATAATAAAACAGGGAATATAGCCGGAATTATCCACAATTCTACCAAATATTGCTGCACCGATTCCCTGTCCCATAAATAAGCTGAACACGAATAGGGAAACTGCTGTCCCTCGTGCTTCTGGGGTGAGTTCCGTGGCTTTGGTTTGAAGGGTGCTGTGGATCATGTAAAAGCCCAAACCCATGACGATGCTTAGAAGGATAAACAGCATCGAGTTATGAAAGGCTGCGATGGATAAGTAGCCAGCACATAGCAACCATCCTCCAACTGCAATTAAACCTCTTTCTTTTAGCTTGCGTACCAGCCATTTGACTGTAAAACTATAAATTAAACCACCTAGCCCGAAGCCACTGAGCATAAAGCCGATAATGAGATAAGATAAGTTGTATTTGTCTCTGAGAAATGCACCGACGTAACCAAATGCACCAAAGACGAAAAAGCCTTCAATAAACGCTCCTATAATGATAGTGCGAGCGATGGCTTGGGTCATCAGTTGATAATAAGGTTTGAACGTTGCCAAACCCAACGGGTTTGAACTATGATGCTGTTCTTTAGGTAAGCGGTGAGTCACACGCCACATCAAAGCGGCAATAATAAAAGACACAATCCCAAACACCAGAAAAATGTCACGCCAGCTAAGATACTCCCCAAATATACCCCCCAAACTGCCGCCGAGAACTTGACCCAATATAACTCCACTTAGATACCGTCCTATCGCTGTTTGCCGTTCTTCGTAGGCAAAGTTGTCGCCAATATAAGCTAGCGATACTGGAATAATCCCGGCTGCAACTATACCCGTGAGACACCGCAGCAATGCGAATATGGCGATGTTTGGCACAAAGGCACAAGCAGCTGTCCCCACAGCAAATGCAGCCATTGCCGCTGTTATTACCTTGAGTTTACCAATGCGATCAAGGGACCATAAACTAACTGAAACAGTCCGTAGGGAATTGTATAGGCACTGACAATCACCGCTGCACTGCCAACACCTAGTTTAAAATCATCGGCGATGACACGCAACAGTGGGTCAATCACCCGCACGTCTGCAATTACCATGAAACCCGCAGCACCTAACAGTCCTAATGAAACGGGTGTTTTATTTGTCATTAGACATCTCCATAAAAGACGTAGAGACGCGATCTTCTCGCCGTCTCTACAAGGGTTTCGGGCAACGCATAATTTATTTATGGAGATGTCTATTGAATCGTCTTCGCCGATTGGTTAAATAATAACTCGCGTGATTTCTCAATATCAAGCGCCTGATTTTTAAATTCTTCTGCCTTTTGGTAGGCGCGAATTGTTGCCGGACGTGCTTTAATTGCTTC
>JBPCQW010000171.1:0-5778 GCA_050997715.1 Hassallia sp. | reverse complement strand
TCCTCACACACGATTTAAGAATATCATCGGTTCTATCAAACCGCAAGTATATCGAGTGACAGTTGTCCGACTGGACAGAATTTGATTTCTCTGTGCTGTTTTATAGCCATGAAAAAACGCCTGGGAGTGTGACCGTGTTTCCACCCCAGGCGTTTTTTACTTTTAACTTGCTCCTCACACACGATTTAAGAATATCATCGGTTCTATCAAACCGCAAGTATATCGAGTGACAGTTGTCCGACTGGACAGAATTTGATTTCTCTGTGCTGTTTTATAGCCATAAAAAAACGCCTGGGAGTGTGACCGTGTTTCCACCCCAGGCGTTTTTTAATTTTTAACTTGCTCCTCACACACAAATAAACCATATCATTAGTTAAATAAAAATGCAACTATTTTAAGTTACGGTTTGTAAAGTGCCTATTGTGTTTCAAATAATTTAATCTCCTATTGGGCAGGAAGAGTGCCCAATATAAGCGCTCTTCTCGCTGTGCAATCATCCGGATTTGATATTACCCAGAGGTTGGGTCGTCGAATCCACGTTTTTTTTATTTTTGTTAAAAGTGGGGACGGGTAACACCAAAAAAACCCTATTCTTTCCTTGAACCCCTCAGATAACTTCCTCTATAAAGGTTAAAAGATTCTCAGGGTAAAGGTAATTGAAACTATTCTTCAATTATTTGCTTCTAACAAACTCCTAACTAGAATCCTGGAGTTTAGACTAAACCACGCGATCGCTAGGCGGTCGCGGTGCGGATAATGAGTATAAAAAAATACTGAATTTGAGACTAGTTCGGTCATGTTCAAGAAAAAAAGGAGGTCTAATGGAGAAAGTGACGCACACCTGTGAACACCATCAGCAAACCGAGTTCGTTTGCAGCTTTGATTGAGTCAGCATCTCGCAAGCTTCCTCCTGGTTGAACGATCGCACTAATTCCCTTTTCAGCAGATGTTCTTACGGAGTCATCAAAGGGGAAAAATCCATCACTAGCTAAAATTGCACCTTTGGCTTTGTCTCCAGCTTGTTCTAAAGCTATTTTAACTGAACCAACGCGGTTCATTTGACCGGCGCCGACACCTAATGTAGTGCGATCGCTACTAACCACAATCGCGTTAGACTTGACGTGTTTGCAAACTTTCCAAGCAAACAGCAATTCTTCTAACTCTGTTTGGGTAGGTTGGCGATCGCTGACAATTTGCCATTTACTTGTATCAGCAATGATATCATCCGCAGCTTGCACGAGAAACCCGCCGGCGATCGCTTTAACTGTTTCTTTCGGTCCACTGGTCAAATCAGGTAAAGTCAATATTCGCAGATTAGATTTTGCTGCAAGAATACTTAATGCATCTGCATCACAACTTGGTGCAACTACACATTCTAAAAACGTTTTGGTTAACTCGCTAGCTGTCGCAGCATCAATCGTCCGGTTCAGCGCAACAATTCCCCCAAACGCGGAAATTGCATCCGCATTAAAAGCCTTTTGATAAGCTTCGTTAACATTGCTTCCCAAAGCCACACCACACGGATTAGTATGCTTAAGAATCGCCGCTGCGGGCGTGTCTGGGAATTCCGAAATTATCCGCCGTGCGGCTTCTAAATCAACTAAGTTGTTGTAACTGAGTTCTTTGCCTTGAAGTTTGGTTGCAGCCGCCCATCCGGTTGGAGTATTTTCGGTTTGATACCAGCCGGCGCTTTGATGGGGATTTTCGCCATAGCGCAGAGCTTGCAATTGTTTGCCAGAAAGCGTGAATTGTTGAGGTGTTGATTCGCTTTTCTCCTGCTGGCTGAGATAGGAGGCGATCGCTTGGTCATAGTTAGAAGTATGCAAAAATCCTTTTAAAGCACACTTTTGACGAAACTCTAGAGAAGCTTCACCATTATTTTCCCGCAATTGCTGCAAGTAATCGTCATATTGAGCCGGATCGCATAAAACTGTGAGATGAGCAAAGTTTTTCGATGCCGCTCTCAACATTGCTGGACCGCCGATATCGATTTGTTCGACAGCTTCGGCTAAAGTGACATTAGGTCTCGCTGTCGTTTCCTGAAAAGGATAAAGATTCACCACCACTAAATCAATCGGGCGAATTTGGTTATTTGCCAAATCACTCACATCATCAGCCACATCCCGCCGTGCTAAGATTCCTCCATGAATTCGGGGATGCAGCGTTTTGACTCGACCGCCTAAAATTTCTGGTGAGCCTGTGTAATCTGCAACTTTTGTAACTGGTAATCCAGCATCTTTAATTGCTTTGGCTGTTCCCCCACTGCTGATTAAATCAAAGCCAAATTCTTCTACCAAGCTGCGGGCAAGGTCAATTAAACCAGTTTTGTTAGATACACTCAGCAGTGCCAGAGCCATAATTTCCCAGTTTTCTTTGTAAGATGCACTTTATTTTACCCAACAAAGGGGACTGGGGATTGGGGATAAGGGGGAGCAGGGGGAGCAGGGGGAGATGAAGAATTAATTCCTTTCCCCTTTTCCCCTCCTCAAATTGCCCAATGCCCAAAAGAAGTAATATCTATAAAGAGAGTTTAATCGCTGGAGAAAATATCTTAAGAAGTGGAATTTATCACCTTTCCGCCAAAAATGGGGCAAGTACCTAAAGGCTTAATTGTCACTTTGCACGGTTGGGGTGCAAATGCCGACGATTTAGCGTCTTTATCACCTTTTTTTAATTTGTCAGATTATCAATTCATTTTTCCCAATGCACCTTTTCCTTTTCCAAATTCCTCTCTCGGTAGAGCGTGGTACGACTTGAGAATGGAAAATATGTATCAGGGTTTGGCAGAAAGTCGGCAAATGTTGATAGATTGGCTGAAATCTCTAGAAAGTAGTACTGGGGTACCATTATCGCGAACAATTTTGAGTGGATTTTCTCAAGGTGGTGCCATGACTTTGGATGTGGGATTAACTTTGCCCCTTGCAGGTTTAATTTGTATGAGTGGATATTTGCATCCTGGTGCAGGAACATCGGCTCAAAGTAGTTTTCCGCCGGTTTTAATTACGCATGGTAAACAAGATACGGTCGTGCCATTACAAGCTGCGATCAAGGCAAAGGAAACTTTAGACTCTTTAGGAGTTGCCGTAGAATATCACGAATTTGATATGGGGCATGAAATTCGTCCAGAAATGTTAGAGATATTACGGAATTTCGTGACGAATCTGTAAAACCCCTAGACATTATTTTGTTAAAATTGTAAACATTTAACAAATTCAGCTAAAAATGCGGAAAAATTTCATGAAATCAACGCCCCCGAATGAGTAAGATATATTGGGTGGCTGCGTCAGCACGCAACTCAATTCATGCGCTATGGCGAATGCTGCATAAGGGAGGGGCAAGTATAATGGAAACTCTAAGTATTTCTAGAAAAGACATTGCTGTCATGACTGCGGCAGAGGTGGAAGAGTTGGCAACACGCTTGGATCAAGATAATTACAGCAATGCTTTTGAGGGTTTGAATGATTGGCATCTACTGCGAGCGATCGCATTTGCACGTCCAGAATTAGTTGAACCCTACATCCATCTTTTAGATTTGGAACCCTACGACGAAGCGTAAGGATTTAAGAGTTAAGAGTTATGAATTAACAATATTAACTCATAATTCCTAACTTTTTCCTATGCCAAATCCAAAGTTGAAAAGGGTTTTAATTGGTGTAGGTGGTGGTATCGCTGCCTATAAAGTTTGTGAAGTCGTTTCCACGCTGTTTAAAAGTGGGGTGGAAGTGCGGGTGATTCTCACATCAACAGCACGAGAATTTATTACACCTTTAACTTTAGCTACTTTATCTCGTAATCAAGCATACACAGATGACGATTTTTGGCAAGCTAAATACTCGCGTCCATTACATATAGAGTTGGGTGAATGGGCAGATTTATTTGTCATTGCTCCTTTAACAGCTAATACATTAGCAAAATTAGCTCACGGTATGGCTGACAATTTGCTCACCAACACCGTTTTAGCTTCTACTTGTCCGGTATTGCTCGCACCCGCAATGAATACCGAGATGTGGGAGCAACTGACAGTGCAGCGAAATTGGCGCGACTTATTGACAGATAGCCGATATCATGGGATGAATACAGCATCGGGGCTGTTAGCGTGCGATCGCGTCGGTGCCGGCAGAATGGCAGAACCCCCGGAAATTGTCGCTTACATTCAATCTTTGTTACACACCGCAGGCAAGCGAGATTTAGTTAATAAGCGAGTGTTAATAAGTGCTGGAGGAACACGAGAACATCTCGACCCAGTACGGTTTATTGGCAATCCCTCCACAGGTAAAATGGGACTAGCTTTAGCACAAGCAGCACTTCATCGAGGTGCGAATGTGACATTAGTACATGGGTTAGCTAGTTGGAATGCACCTTTAGGAGTGCAAGCAATTCCCGTGATTAGTGCCGAGGAAATGCAGCAGGTAATGCTCGAATATTTACCGAATGCGGATGTAATTGTCATGTCAGCAGCGGTTGCAGATGTAAAGCCACGCGATTATAGTATGGAGAAATTGCCCAAGCGATCGCTTCCCCAAGCCTTACCTTTAGAACCAGTACCCGATATAATTGCTCAATTAGCACGCCAAAAACAACCACATCAAAAGATAATCGGATTTGCTGCACAAAATGGCGATATTGTCAAGCCTGCTTTAGATAAATTGCAAAAAAAGAAATTAGATGCGATCGTTGCTAATCCCATAGATCAACCGGGTAGTGGTTTTGGCAGCGATAATAATAAAGCGATATTTTTAGATAATCAAGGTCGGCAAATGGTAATTGAACCTTGCTCGAAATTAGAAATGGCGCATCATTTATTTGATTTTATCTGAAAATTAGTATAGCTAGTGAAGCACCGCATAAATAGACTTATCCGAAAATTAGGTTTTGACAAGACTTTGATCCTCATTTGCGGATATGTCTAATAAAGCAATTATTAAAGAACCAATACTTTACCTTTATATGTCCACGCTTATTGGTTTAGCCATTGTTTGATTAAAAATGCAACTCGTTTCATCTAAAGCTATGATTAATTTGAGTTACCTCTTACATATTTAATCACAGGATCTGTTTGCAAAATTTTGCCATTTTTGAGAATCTCTAGGCTCACACCATTGACAACATATTCATATTTTCCATTCTTAGCAATATATCCTGTTCCCTCTTCTGTGTGGGCTGGAAGAGAACGGATACCTTTACCATTAAGCTTGGAAGTGCTTGTATAAAAAAGCTTTCCACTCTTTTTACAAACATAAATAGAAAAATTACGAGTTTCGATTTCGGCTTCTAATATTCCTCCTCCTGCATACTTAGGGCAAGTAGATGCCGAGGCTATAATCTCAGTATTTATTATTGAAGCTCTAGTAGCCATTACTTCTGAGGCAACAGCAGAGGAAGATGTCCCAAATGTTCCAGCCAGTAGTGAAGCGGCAGAGCAAGCTGTAGCCAAAATGAGCGGAAATGATTTGTTCATTGTAGGTCTTGAAGTTTGATTACTCTAAGCTTCAAATTCAAGTTGCAGCTTTTCGGATTTTTTTTGAAAAAAATTTTACATTGTTGATTTGGAAAAAGCATTGTGAGGAAACCCGCTTCGCTACACAACGCTTTTTCCGCTTTCAGCCGGACTCTACATTTTATATTTATTTAATGTTGACCTACTTATTCAAGCGATCGCCTGAATATTCACTGCCAAAGATAGATAAGAACAAACAAAATAATCCAGATGACATCAACAAAGTGCCAAAACAGAGAAGTTGCATTCACCCCGAAATGTCCTGAATCGAAATTACCGGG
>JBPCQW010000166.1:0-26076 GCA_050997715.1 Hassallia sp. | reverse complement strand
CTCAAAGAAATGACCGGCGGTCGCGGTCCCGATGCTGTGATTGATGCAGTCGGACTGGAAGCACACGGTAACGACTTTATGGGGTTATACGACAGAGTAAAACAAGAGTTGCGTCTAGAATCAGACCGACCCACCGCATTAAGAAACGCGATCGTTGCTTGTGGCAAAGGTGGTCACGTATCAGTTGCGGGTGCTTACGGTGGCTTCCTCGACAAATTCCCGATGGGTGCAGCCATGAATAAAGGTTTAACCTTCAAGATGGGACAAACTCACGTCCACAGGTACTTGCGACCCTTATTAGAACACATTCAAAACGGTGATATCGATCCAACATTCATCATCACCCATACCCTACCTTTAGAACAAGCGCCCCACGCTTACGATATTTTCAAGCACAAAAAAGACAACTGCATCAAAGTTGTACTTAAACCTTAAAACTGGTTAGTGGATAGCTGATAACTGTTGAGTGTTAAGCGTTAACCCAACGGGATAGCTACCTGCGTGACTGTCGCTTCTACCCGACGGTACGTGCGCCCCTGCCCGTAAACCCATGAGTGGCTCACTAACAGCGCTCCAAGCACCACCCAACAACAAAGAAGGAAAGAAAAGATGACTGATACCAGCGTTCAAAAAATAGACTCTGCCAATTCTCCCAAAGGTCAACTCGGTCAGAAATATCTTGCATCTGGCAAAACTGTATCGATGCGTCTGTGGGAAAATGAGCAACCAGGTGAAGCCAAAGAACCAGCAGCACGAGAATATGAAACTGTTGGCTATGTAATCAACGGTCGCGCTGAGTTACACCTTCAAGGTCAAGTAGTTGTGCTTGAACCTGGTAACTCATGGGTAGTGCCAAAAGGGGCATCCCACACTTACAAAATTTTGGAATCATTCACCGCAGTTGAAGCAACCAGCCCACCTGCTCAAGTCCACGGACGCGATGAAGATTAGTCTTTCTTAATTTTATATAATATTGGATTGGGCAAATTACACATCCCGGTAAAGACGTTCGGTTTGGAACATCTTTACCGGGATATGATATTTTTATTAGTGTTAATATTGAAATTCTTCGTGGTTGTCGTTTGCACGTAGCGTCTTTCCTTCTCCCTCATAGAGAGGATCGCTTGTCAGAAAATCCGAAGGAAGCGATCCGGTGAAAAGCCACTGCAATACGGCAATACGGCACAAATCAGAGCCACCGAGAATCTTAATTTTACTTTTGTCAACTGATGCCTCCAGGGACGATGTAAGCCCTAAAGATTTTTGAAAACGACTTTAAAACCTACGCTTAAAAGTATGGGATTGAAGCAGAACTTCTGAGGGTGTTAATTAAACCGACACAATATTATTTGCTATCAAAAATTAAAATAAATCCAAATAGTTATGTAGTAATACTGAATAAATAAACTTAATTAAGTAAACTTTATTTTTCTTTTGTGTATTACCGCTGAGGGTATTTTTCCGGAAAAATAGCATCATTTAGATAGTTTTGTGCAAAATATTTGTCACAAACTATACAATTTTGCTTTTAGTATTGCGTTCTCATAAGTTAAAAAAACCATGAATAATTGCCCTTGCTGCTCTCACCGACTTTTGGCTCATATTCGCAAGAATGAAGTTTACTGGTTCTGCCGAACATGCTGGCAAGAAATGCCATCACTGAGTACAAAAAAGAGTAATTTCTATGTACAAGTAGCTAGAGAATCACCTAGAGAGTTTCAGAAGTTAGTTTAGCGTAATTGCTTATAGCCTAAGGGCGAATATTGTATTATATTTTTTAATAATGGCTGTGGAAAATGTGGAAAAGCTTTGATAGTTCTGTTCCACAACTTTTTCCACAAGCCATTACCTGTGGAAAAACCCTATACTTTTTCTACATAGTAATTATACTCAATGATTTTTGGGAAACTTTAGTTGAAGTTTATTTTTGGGAACGACTAGTCATGTTAATGCGATCGCTTAATTGACGTAAGGTTTGTACCAAAGTGCGATCGCTTGACTGTAGCTGGGCTATTTTATCGCAACTATAAATCACCGTTGTGTGGTCTTTACCCCCAAATACTTCTCCAATTCTCGGCAAACTCAAGTTTGTGTGCTGTCGCATTAAATACATACCAATTTGACGTGCCCAACTTATTTCTCGTCGTCGTGAGTTGCCTTTTAAGTCTTCAATTGAGATATTCAAAGCATCAGCTACTACCGATAAAATTGCTTCTGGGGTGGCTGGCAACTTTTCAATTTTTGGTTCTAAAACTGGTACGAGATTTTCTACAGTCATAGCTAAACCCCAAATAGAAATATATGCCACTGCCCGAATTAAAGCTCCTTCTAACTCGCGAATATTAGAAGTATAATTTAAAGCTATATATTCAATTACATCTTTGGACAAGATGATATTTTCGTATTCAGCTTTTTTTTGCAAAATTGCCATTCTCGTTTCTAAATCTGGTGCTTGGATATCAGCAATTAACCCCATCGAAAAACGAGAGCAGAGACGTTCTTGTAAACGGGGGATTTGGCTGGGTGGACGGTCAGAAGCTATAATAACTTGCTTACCAGCTTCATATAAAGTATTAAAAGTGTGAAAAAATTCTTCTTGCGTAGACTCCTTACCCTCAATAAATTGAATATCATCTACTAACAGTACATCAGCCGCTCGGTAATGCTCTCGAAAACCTTGTCTGTTATCATTACGAATAGCAGTAATTAAATCATTAGTAAACTGCTCGGTAGAAACATAAAATATTTTAGAATCTGAATAATTTTTTCGGCGATAGTGTCCAATAGCCTGCATTAAGTGAGTTTTACCTAATCCGACACCACCGCATAAAAATAAAGGATTAAACTCTCTTCCCGGAGATTCAGCAACAGCTAATGAAGCAGCGTGAGCCATCCGGTTATTTGCACCGACGACAAACCGCGAAAATACATATTTAGAATTTAATTCACTAGTTATCGTTTCGCTTTTAGAAGCATTTTCTAAAATATTATTTTGAATAGGAACTCGCTTAGAAACCTCTCCTTCATTCAAAAAAGAAACTTCATCACCGTGAGCAACGCTAAGATAAATTTCTACAGGATGACCAAGAATATCTTGTACAACATGAGCGATTGTATTTATGTAATACTTTTGTAACCAATTACGCGCAAACGGGTTAGGGGTAAGTATCACTAAGCAATTATTTTCTAATCGCTCTGCACTAGCAGTTTTAATCCAAGTTTCAAAGGTGGGACGGGATAATTCTAGCTGTAAGCGCTCCAATACCTGAATCCACAGAGTTTCTATGGGAATTTCCATGTTACACACCACCTTTGCTGCTAATCGTCAAAATAGAAGATATAAGCAAGCACCCATTTAGCATTGCTCAGATGCTCTAGACCTAGAACAAGCTTTTAAGTTGTAATTAATTCTTGTTCCCGGTAGGCAAGATCCTACCACTCACTGACTCATAAAGGAGTTACACGCGACAGATGAAGATAATACATGACTTTCAGCACAAAAAAATTGATCCTAGAAGTTTGCCTCAACCTTGGGCAGCAACTGGTATGATGTTAATGCTACTGAGTGGCGCAGTGGTGTCCCTTGGAGGCTGCTCATTACCTATCCGTAGTGCTGGGATTGAAAGTCAAAAAAATAATTCTCAGGCTCAAGTAGAAGCCCAAAATACAAGCGATCGCGCTCCCGTAATTGTCCCACCACCAATTCTTGCCAAGTCTGGAGATCCTAACTTTGTAGTGGGAGTAGTGCAAAAAGTCGGACCAGCGGTAGTTAGAATTGATTCTACTAGAATCGTAACTTCTCGTAGAACAGGTGAATTTAACGATCCATTGCAGGGCTTTTTCGGAGATCAACCATCACAACCCAAACAAAAAATAGAAGGTAGCGGCTCTGGATTTATTATTAACTCCGCAGGTCAAATTTTGACTAATGCCCATGTGGTCGATGGTGCCGACACTGTGACGGTAACATTAAAAGATGGTCGGACTTTTGACGGCAAAGTGCTGGGTGAAGACCGGGTAACTGATGTTGCAGTAATTAAAATTGGCGCAAATAACCTCCCTACTATTGCTCTTGGTAACTCCGAGACATTGCAACCGGGCGAAGCAGTAATTGCTATTGGCAATCCTTTAGGTTTAAATAATACCGTAACTTCTGGCATTCTCAGTGCTACAGGTCGTTCTGGTAGTGACATCGGCGCTAGTGACAAGCGCGTTGATTACATTCAAACGGATGCTGCTATTAACCCTGGTAACTCTGGCGGACCGCTGCTAAATGCTGAAGGTCAAGTCATTGGGATGAATACAGCGATTTTGCGTGGCGCTCAAGGATTGGGATTTGCCATCCCTATCAATACAGCACAACGAATCGCCCAGCAATTAATTGCTAAAGGTAAGGTGGATCATCCTTATTTAGGTGTCGCAATGGCAACGCTGACCCCAGAAATTAAGAGATTAATCAGTAATGTTTCTGACGGTCAGCTGAAAATAACAGCAGATAAAGGAGTATTTATTCGTGGTGTTGTTCGTGGTTCCCCAGCTGCGACAGCCGGATTAAGAGCAGGTGATGTAATTCTCAGTATCAATAACAAATCTGTTGCCAAAAATGATGAGGTACTAAAAATATTAGAAAATAGTAAAATAGGTAGCCCGTTACAAATACAATTGGAGCGCAATGGACAAACTGCACAACTTGCAGTTAGCCCCGCACCTCTACCTGCTCGACGAGAAAGCTAATTTTACACTTAATAGCTAATAGCTATTAGCTATTAAGTAAACCTAAATACTGTCCTAAACCGTAGTGAGGGGTTTACCGCTCAAATATTAAATTTTTAGGGCTGAAGCCTTTACTACCTAATAAAAAGAGTTATATTCTTATGGCTGAATTACGAAAAATTATTCAATTAGGTAATCCGATATTGCGCGAAAAAGCTGCGGATATTGAAAATATTCAAGATGAGCAAATCCAAAAAATAATTGAAGATTTATTGGTGACAGTTGCTGATAGTAACGGTGTGGGAATTGCTGCACCTCAAATTGCAGAACAAAAGCGTTTATTTATCATTGCTTCCCGTCCCAATCCCCGGTATCCCAACGCCCCAAAGATGGAGCCAACAGCAATGATAAATCCTAAGATAACAGGACATTCAAATGAAGTTATCAAAGGTTGGGAAGGTTGTTTAAGTATTCCCGGAATTAGGGGATTAGTTCCTAGATATCAGATGATAGAAGTAGAATATACTGACCGCAATGGCAAGTTCAAAAAACAAGAATTGACTGATTTTGTAGCACGAATTTTTCAACATGAGTACGACCACTTTGAGGGAATTGTTTTTTTAGATAGGGTAGAGAGTACTTTCGATATCATGACTGAGCAAGAATATCAACAGCGGATTGTTTCAGCTATAAGCGAGTAAAGCGATGAATAAAAAGTAAGCTGCGATAAAAGAAAAATATAGCAATTATATTTGATATGTAATTTATTAAAAAAAGGAACCGCAGAGAGGCAGAGAGTGCAGACGAGGAAAAAATAGATATTTAGGAATGATTTAAAATTGCTATATCTAGTTAGACTAGACGAATTAAAACCTGAAGCGCACTACTGTAAAAAATGGCAATTCTTTAGTAATTACGATGAACAGTAAGTTCTCATTCCCAGCCATATCTTTCCCAGTTATTGACTTTTTTCCTCTACGATGAAGTCACAAGTTTAGATAAAGTATGACAGCAACAATGAGCAAGCTTCCGCAAATCACTGCGTTTTTCTGGATAATGAAGATATGTGCAACCACTCTGGGAGAAACCGCAGGAGACCTTTTATCGATGACGCTCAATGTGGGCTATGCGGTTAGTTCTATGATATTGATTGGAGTTTTTTTAACTACTCTTGTGACTCAATTGATAGCGAAAAGCTATAACCCATTACTTTATTGGACTGTCATTCTTTCAACCAGCACAGCCGGTACAACGATCTCAGATTACATGGATCGCACTTTAGGGCTGGGCTACGCAGCCGGGTCTATGATTTTAGTTACCATTCTCTTAGCTATTTTTGCGTTTTGGCGATTTAGTGTTGGGTCTCTATCTGTTAATAACGTCAAAACGCCTAAAGTTGAGCTACTTTATTGGATTGCAATTCTATTTTCAAATACTTTGGGTACTGCCTTGGGGGATTTCCTCGCTGATACTTCCGGACTTGGATTTGCAGGAGGAGCGTTCCTAATTGCTAGTTTGCTTGCTCTGGTATTGGCAGCGCATTATTTTTCCCAAATTTCCGGAGTCATGTTGTTTTGGATTGCGTTTGTCTTAACTCGACCATTTGGTGCAACACTGGGGGATGTTCTGACAAAACCACACGCAAAAGGTGGTCTCGATTTTGGTACTATCGGCTCATCTATAGTTCTTTTGTCAATACTTGGAGTATGTATCCTGTTCACAACTTTAAAGCAGAGAAGACTAAGCGTGGCTAGGTCTTCTACCGATGAATGACATTAGACCAATTCAAAAGGGGAAATTTTGAATAATCTGATTGAAATTGCAGACCGATTTAAGCCACAAGGTAAAGTCGTTGATATCCAGGAATTTGGGCATGGCAATATTAATAATACTTTCCTTGTAACCCTGGATTCACCTGAAGAAAAACACTTTATCTTGCAACGCATCAACACGCAGGTGTTTCGTCAACCGAAACTGGTGATGCAGAATATGGGTATGTTTACTCTTCATGTGCGCGATAAGCTGAAGGCTTTAAGCTCTGCTTATCGCCGGCAACATACCCCCCTAGAGCGCCGCTGGGAAGTACCGCATGTACTTTTGACACAAAACGCCCAAAATCACTTTATCGATGCTGAAGGCTCATTCTGGCGTGCAATCAGCTTTATTGAGGCTGCGGAGTCTTTTGATATAATCAAAGATAGCAATCACGCTCGTGAAGTTGGTTACGCGCTGGGTATGTTCCATAACCTAATCAGCGATTTGCCTACCGAAAAACTTGCTGACACGCTTCCAGGATTCCACATTACACCGCGCTACCTCCAGCAATATAACGAAGTTTTGCCTAAAACCAGTGTGAGTCAATCTGCGGAAGTTAAGTATTGCTTGCAATTTGTAAGCGATCGCTCTTCCTGGGCACACGTTTTAGAAAATGCCCAAGCACAAGGACAACTGATAAAGCGCCCAATTCACGGCGACCCTAAGGTAAATAATGTGATGATAGACACTACAACCGGGCACGGTATCAGTATTATTGACCTGGACACTGTTAAACCTGGCTTGGTTCATTATGATATCGGTGACTGCCTCCGTTCAAGCTGCAATCCTTTGGGAGAAGAAACAGAAGAGTGGGACAAAGTGCGGTTTGATGCCGATATTTGTCAGCATGTATTGCAGGGTTATCTCTCTGTGGCAAGAGATTTTCTCACTATAAGCGACTATGAATATATGTATGATGCAATCCGCTTGATTGCGTTTGAGTTGGGATTGCGATTTTTCACTGATTATTTAGCGGGTAATGTTTACTTTAAGACTAAATATCCAGAACATAATCTTAATAGAGCGATCGTGCAATTTAAGCTCACCGAAAGTATCGAATATCAAGAAACCGCTATCCGTGACATCATTGAGGAGATGCGATGAACGAGCAAAATTTTTCCTTACAGCCATTTAATTTAACAAGCTCGCTGCCTGATATAAAGATTACAGCCAGCATCGCTCGCAACGGCAATAAATTAACTATTTGTTATGCACTGCTTGGCAATTTGACAAAAGTCCAGATTCCTGAATCAACAGATTTACCAAAACGCAAATACGATCTTTGGGAAGAAACGTGTTTCGAGTTCTTTGTTGGAGTTAAAAATTTTCCTAATTATTGGGAGTTTAATCTTTCACCAGCCGGACATTGGAATGTCTTTCGCTTAGAGAATTATCGGCAAGGGTTACAAGAGGAAATGGTTGTTACATCGCTACCTTTTGACGTTCAGCAGAAATCAGACGCTTTGTTGGTTGATTTAGAAGCTGATTTAAATCAGTTTATCTTGGCGGAGCAATCTTTAGAAGTTGGAATTACTACTGTAGTTAAATCGAAAGAGGGCAATCTTAGCTATTGGGCATTAACTCATTGTGGTGAGGAAGCGGATTTTCATCGACGAGAGAGTTTTATTGTTGAATTGTAAGTTGTCGGCTAACCCTTAAAAGCTGTTGATTGTCCGGTTCGATTAGTTCGATCGCCCTTCCGGCAAAATAGGTATCCACTCGCGCCGTCACAGTGGTACTGTGATTGTGGGAAAACCTGACTCTTGTAAAGATTGTTCGATTTGACGGTAAGCGATCGCACTTTCGTTCATATCCAGGCAAAATAACTGTCGGTAATAACATACGTCATTCATTATTAGTAGTATTATTTATAACTAAGTTATCGTTAACAGTCTCGACATGAATTACTATCGAAGAATTGCGCCGACTGCAAATGTTGTCAATAGTGACTATTAGTATTTTTTCGTCCAAAGCAAACCAAAAATTACATGGCAAATTGTGAAATACTAGCTATCGTAAAAAACTGTTTGAAAGTGTTAATGTCAAGTTAGTTTAGTGTAGAATGCAAATAATGTTATTATTGTAGCTACCTGGGTTCCTGAAAAATAGTTAGGGAATGAAAAAAGCGAATTGACTAGTAGTGGTTGTAGATGTTAAATCAAAGCAATCGCCTTCAAAAGAGTCACACGATTTTTTAGGTTGAATTGTGGCTGGTGAGAAAAAAGAAATAATAAAAAGTAATACTTTTTCCCAGTTTAGGGAAAAAACGCAACTTTCAGCATATTTTCGCGTCCATGTTAAAGATAACCAAAAGCGCAATAAATGGAAATTTTTTAGTTTTTGCATAGAAAGTTATTATTTGTAGTGTAACGCATCTATATGCAGTATCTGTAAAGATAAAATTACGAATCAACGCAACTGAGCCGAGTGAACGATAACAGCTATGTCTTACGTCTCCCTGCTGAAAAACATCCCAGATATATTAAGCCAGCCTGCTGGAATTGCAGCCATAGCCTCTGTGGGCATTCATGGTGCGATCGCATTTATCCTGCCCTTGATGCCTGTAAATTCGACTCAATCCCCCAAACAAGCATCAACTAAACCCGTCGGACTCATTGAATTAAACCAAGCTGACCAAAGTCGTCTGCCACAAATTCCCAACACACCTCAGGTTGCGCTCAAGCCGCAAGTCCCCCTATCGAACTTTGCCACCCAACCAAGTCCATTAGCTCCTTTGCCACAAGCTTTGTCTAGTCAGGTGATATTGCCCCCCATCCCTAAAACACCTAATAATTATCCCATCGGCTCTGTTCCCAAAGGTCAATCTTTGCAGATAATTCCTCAGACAAAGGGAAATTTTCAAATCGACACATCCGGCTTTAATGCAAGCAAAAGAACCGCGCAATCATTTCCCCGTTTTGACAAGAATGACATAAAAATTGCCCGTTCTTCAGAACCGCTGTCAGTAAACAAGTTGCCACAATTACAGGGGGATAATAAAATCCCTGAAGGAATACCTAACACCCCTTCATTGGTAAATTCCTCTGAAACTATGCCTTCTACACAGACTTCTGAGGCAAGCAGCACTCCAGAAAGTATGTCGGTGGGAAATGATGCAGCGAAAATTGCTACTCCAAATCAAGATTTAATAACTCCTGTCGGAGAAACTCCTTCTTCTGGAGATAATTTAACTTTAGCAGCGGCAAACCTACCGCAATGGCAACAATCAAGCTCCACCATACCTGAGTTGCCATCAGCTAACCAGAAACCCTATACGGTATCAGCAGCTACAGAACAGTTAACTAACAAAACTACTACCTTTGCAGAACAATTTGTTAAAGTCAAAGAGCAATACCCCAACATAGAAACGAAACAACCGATTTCCTTAGCGATTGATAAAGCAGGGCTGGATCGTCGAGTTGAGGTAGGTTTAGTAATTAATTCAGATGGCAAAAAAGTTGAATCTGTAGAATTTTTGGATAATTCAATTTCATCTGAGAGCAAAATAGCTATCAGAGAATATTTGCGGGACTATTTCCAAAAGAATCCTGCTCAGGCTAATGGCAAGCCCAAGTATTACACATTTAGTGTGTCGCCTAATTTATCACCCAAAAATGACGCCGATAAGAATTCTCAAACTACCCCGCTTTTGCCCACATCCCCAATAAATCAAACATCATCAAGAACACCGCAAGCAAGTGTAAAACCACTATCTGGAGTAGGAATCACCGGGAAACAGCCTTTGACTATACCCCAAGGACCCGAAAAACCATTACCAGAATTGCAAACCGGGGGTAAACAACCTTTGCTGCTACCGCAATTCAATAAACCACAATCATCAGCACAAGTTAGAAAAAATCAGACTTTGCCTGTATTGGAACCGAATCAACGACAATTGTCAGAGGTGCAAGTCCCTAACCAGGCTTTACCCACAGGGCAAGTCAATAAACAACAATTATTAGGGTTGCGAATAAGAAATAGTCAACCTTACCCCACACCCGAAGCAACTACAAAACCATCATTTGCTCCGGAAATTAGCAGCAATCAGACTTCCTCCACTGCTAAACCGAGTCAAAAACTCTTACAGCAGTTGCGTCAATTGAGGGAACAAACAGAAACCTCTAATCAACAAAAATAGAATTTAGTGATTTGATATTTGGGGATTGGCAATTGTTGTATTACCTTTTTAGTCAATCCCTATTTAATCTCTACTTCACCAACCAAGTTCTGCTTGTTGGAAAACGTAAGCGGCTACTTCCATAATCTCTTCAGGAGTTAACTTATCCTTAAAAGCAGGCATTGCATTTTTACCATTTTGTAGCTGGTGAGTAATTGCCACAATAGAGTCAATATCGTAATTTTCTAGGTACTTTGACAAAGCTTCCTTTTTCAAAGTTTTCTGCTCAATGAGAATGTTACCACCACCGATGTGACAAGAGGCGCAGTTAGCATTGAATATTTTGGCACCATTGGATATTTCGACAGCTAGTGCTGGATGAATGAATGTAAATTCCAGAGCGATCGCTAATAGCAAAATTAATAAAAATATTCTCAAGTAATTCTCCTTGCAAACAGGTTGGTGCAACTTAAAAAAGCGTTTTTTGCATACCCTACAGGCTATACGAACAAAGCCCACCTAAGCGGGCTAAAATATCATAGCCTGCCTAAGCGAGCTTATTTTGTATAGCGACACCCTTCTCAGGTGTTGATTTAACAATATCCTTTCATACTTTATATAGTTGACGGTTCCGAAGCTAATCCCTTCCATCGCTACGTAGCGTTTAGCATCCCAGATCAGGATAAGACTCGGAACCGTTTGATATGCATCGTCTTAGTCTGACAAAATGTAGCCTAATGATACATGAATGACAACTTTGCCCAGGAGCAAGAAAAATCATCTTGCACCCACAGCACTATTCTTAGCCTTCAACAGTAAGTTTACCAACCATGCCTGCGCCACGGTGGGGTTCGCAGTAGAATGTGTAATCACCAGCAGGAGCGTCTGCGGGGATGGTGGTTGTTTGCTTTTGACCAGGACTCATCAGCAATTTCTTGTGAGATAGTCCTTTAGCTAGATCAGCGCTTTTGGCGGGATTTTTAGCAGCATCAAAGACAACATTATGGGGAGGAACCTTGTTGTTCACCCATTCGATTGTATCACCCGGTTTAACAGTCAACTTTGCTGGTTCAAACGCCAGCATACCTTTATCGCTGCCTAGTTTAACCGTATAGGTTTCAGCCGCAGCGCTGGGAGCGAAAACAGCAAAGCTGCTCACTACTAAACAGATTGTTAAAACAGCTAAACCCAATCGCCGCAAACTAGCTGCAATCAATTTCATGACTCTCTCCTAAACATTCACTTTTATCTTGCCTTTTCATTCTAGATATAAATGAACCTTAAATATGACAATCTGTCATAGATGAAATTTTTTTTTCAATTTTGAGTAATAGTACTGGTGGAAAAGCCGAATAACATGCCTCAAATCTAGATATACAGGCAATTTCAGCTTGATGAAGTAGACACCGATTATCTCAAAGCCAAGTATAAAGCCTGTTTTACTTTAGAATTATGCTGTTGGTTTAGTTGCTAAAAACTTCTGTACCCCAATCAGGAGCTTTTTCTGCGGCTGTCAAAACGAAAGCAGCTACATTTTCTACCTGCTGTTGTGATAGCACCCTAGGAGCTACCTGACGACACCAATAAGTTTCTTCACTACCGTCGTAGGTCATCGGTTGTCGCATAAAAGCAACCAGACCGTTAATATTATCTCGCGGCGGAGTAGCTTGTTTAAGTTTTGTCAAAGACAAAGACACTTCCGGGTCTGGTAAAGTTGCTCCCCCAAGGTGGCAATTTATACAATTAGCTGCAAATAGTTGTTTGCCATCTGATAGTTGTTGTGGTGAAAACTCTTTTGTATTGCCTTTTCCATCTAAGTCAACGGTAATTTGCTCAGTGATATGCAAATAACGGCTGACGTAAGAATCAATTTTAGCAGCTTGGGCGGATAAACTCCGGCTGAATAATATCAGTATAACTACTAATATAAATGATATAGAACGAACTAAAAACTGAGAAAGCATTCTTTTGCCTAAGATTGTACCGAAGCGCGTTTTGATTACTAAGTCTAAGGATTAGGGATGAAGAATTGATCATAAATATGAAGTAAGATAAATTTCCGTCTTCATATTTTAATATTCCCCAGTCCCTCAACCTTAGACTTAACAACTTTTTGTTAAAGCGATCGCTATCTTTAGACATTGATCGCCCAAAACTGATAACTTAGCATCCAGTGAAGAATTTAGTAATAGATTTTACCACCACCCCACTGATTGCCAACAACTTTAGGTTGCAGGAGAACGTGACCAGCGATCGCTTTTAAATCCTCGTCAGTCAAATTTCTCATTTGTGGGAAAACATCTGAACTCTTAATACTGGGATGTATTTCCGAAATCTCCACCTCACCGTCGTAAGTGGTGGGATTTTTCATGTAGTCTACCAAACCGGCAATGTTATCACGCTTTGGTGTTGCTAATGCTAAATCTTCCGGTGCAAGTCCTACGTTTTGGTTGGTCTTGGTAACACCCCCAGCATGACATTGGGCACAAGCGAAGTTAAATAAACGTTTGCCTTCTTTAACTTCTTTCAAGCTAAGGACAGTGGTATCACCGCTATCATTGAATGGTACCGTCCGCGTTTGTGCGGTTAGTTCTAGTGCTGTTGCGCTACCGACAATAAACTGAAACGTCAGTAAAACAGTAGCCAAAATAATGCCAATTAATCTTTTTAACATGTTTCCCCTTAAATGTTTTGATGCTCAACACAGCACTTGACAGCCATACTCAATCTCAAAAATGCTAATTGCTCTTAGCCGCTAACAGTTTGCCTTTATAAAGACAGCACCTGTTCTGAAGCAATGCTGTAATCTGTTGCTATCTAACGAATCGCACGATTGAGTTGCTGTTATACCAATATCACGTTAAGAGTCCAATTTGTTCCCCAAAATACTGAGTGGGGATCGAGGAAAGGGGAAAGGGTAAAGGATAAAGGGTAAAGGATAAGGAAAAAAGAAATACTTGTCCCCTTGTCTCCCTGTCTCCCTGTCTCCCTGTCTCCCTGTCTCCCTGTCTCCCCAATTGCCCTAACCCTTTCCACCTGTAAAAGTTACGCTTTGGATAAAATACCTGTTGAAAAAGGCATAAATACTTAAAGCTGGCAGAGTGAAAACCATCGAGGCTGCCATAATGTAGTTCCAATAGCTGATATATTGCCCTTTAAAGGAGTTCAGTCCCAAGGGTAGGGTAAACATTTCTGGGTCAAACAAAATCACTACAGGCAATAAGAAGTTATTCCAACTACCCATGAAGACGAAAACTGCTTGTGCTGCTAGTGCGGGTTTTGCTAAAGGCAGAACTATATAACGGAAAATTCCAAAGGGTGTTAAACCATCTAATTGAGCTGCTTCTTCTAATTCTTTAGGAAAATTAACGAAAAATTGCCGCATCATGAAGATGAAAGTGGCATTGACCATGCTGGGGACAATCATGCCTTGGTAAGAATTCAGCCAGCCGATCGCTTTTAATATCAAAAATGTGGGAATCAGCGTTACTTGTGCCGGCACTGCTAGTACTGCCAAAATCAAAAAGAACCAGAAGCGCTTTCCCTGAAAGCGTAACCGCGCTAAAGCATAACCTGCCATCGAATTAAACAGCAAGTTTAAAATGGTGACGCACAGAGCAATAAACACACTATTAAATAACCAGCGCAAAAATAACGGTTCTTGAAGAAAGATTTGTTTGTAGTTGTCAAGGGTGAAATTGTGTGGTAAAAAATTAGATTCACCGCTGACAATTTCTGATAGGGGCTTGAATGATGCAGAAAGCGCCCAAAGAAAAGGAATCAGAGTGATGACAGCATACAGCGTCAGCATGAGGTATAGGAGTATTTTTAACCAAGGAGTGCGATCGCTTGCAATCAAATTTCACCTCCAAAGAAGCGCCGCTGAATTAAAGTAGTGGTGATGATGACAGCTGCTAACAAAAAGGCGATCGCAGCTGCATATCCCATCTGTAAGTTGCGAAAAACAGCTTGATATATTAATAAAACTATCGTCAGAGTGGCGTTATTTGGTCCACCATTGCCATTAGAGAAGATGTAAGATTGGTCAAACAGTTGAAATGTGCCAATCACCCCTACAGCCATCACAAAGAAGGTTACAGGCTTAAGCAAAGGTACAGTAATCCGGATAAACTTCTGCCATTCATTCGCTCCATCTAACTCTGCGGCTTCGTAAAGAGTTTGCGGTATATCTTGCAACGCTGCTAGGTAGATTACCATGTAAAACGGCGCAGTTGACCAAATATTCATCAGCATAATACCTTTGAGCGCTACTGCTGGATCGCCCAACCAGTTATAAGTTGGCAGTCCCACAAAAGCGAGAAAATCATTTAGTAACCCATCGGTGTTATATATCCACATAAAAATCAGCGTCAAAACTGCTGATGAGGTGACTGTCGGCAAAAAGTAAATAATTCGCCACCAGTTTTTCCCGCGTATGCCAGAATTAAGTGTTACTGCCAGAATTAAAGCGAGAATTGTTTGAGTGGGTACAACGATCGCTACATATTGCACTGTGTTCCCAAGAGCAATCCACACCCTTTCATCATCAACTAATCGGGTGAAGTTGCGAAAACCGATGAATTGATACTTTATCCCCCCTAATAGTTGGACTTTGTGTAGAGAAAGAAACACAGCGTAGAGGATGGGTAAGACTACAAAAGTCCCCATCACGAGAATAGTTGGTGTGATAAACAGGTATCCGGCAAGGTTTTCTGTGATGTTCAACCTGTCATTTCTTTGTCGTCTTCTGATTTGCAACATAGCTGAATCTCCGCTTAATTCAGCATCAAAGGAAGCTATAGCGATGGGTGATGCATGATTCTTTATCGTACTCCTGCGCTGACGTAGTACGCACTTTAGTGCGTTAATATAAGCCCTGAAGCGCTTACTACTTGGTGTAAAAAATCTTTTTTAGGCTTTTGATCTTCAAAACTTGAAACTTCGTGCTTTTGGGTGGAAGCGTCAAGTTCACTACTGGTGAATACGACGAGAAGATGGCTATCTACACTCGACTCGGTGTATTGTACTATGTAATTTACAATCCGGAATTTTGGCGACGCGACCAACATCAACCATTGGAAGTGTATAAGTTGGTAGATGGTAACTATCAATTGCAGATAGGTGAACCTTGCTGGATGCCTGAAGTCGGTTTGGGAATTGGACGATATCAAGGTGTTGTAGCTGGTATCTCTCAAGAGCTATTGTCCTGGTATAATCAGCGAGGCGATCGCTATTTAAGCGCAGAAGAACAAGTTCAACAAGAGCGATCGCGTGCAAAACAATTAGCAGAATATTTGCGATCGCTTGGCATCGATCCTGATAATCTACCTAGCAAGCAATCTTAATTAATTTTATACAGTGGTAACGACAACTTGTGCGTTCATAACGACGGCTTATGTTGTGGTGACGACAGCTGATGCATTCATAACGAAGCGATTAGCGTTTGTAACGACAGCTTCTGCGTTTGTAACTAAAGCTTATGCATTCATGACGAAAACTTGTGATTTTATAAGTAGAATTTATAGCTTGCTAGACCCTGATACCCGACTTCTCACTCCATCGCTTGAATTTGCTTGTTGGCTTCTGCTTGCGATCGCGCCATTGCCTGTTTTAATGGTTGTTGTCCAAGTAAAGCGCTGACAAATTGGTTGTCAAAGTTGTTCATAATCACTGCCGGATATTTACCTGCTTGCCACGGTATGGCATAATCAACACCTGTTAGGAAAGGCGATCGTATCAAGTCTTTTTCATAACCTAATTTATCTGCGACTGATTTGCGTGTGGGCAGTGCAAACCCGGTTGTTGTCCAATGAAGCATTCCTTCTTTCCCTGTCAAATAAGATATCAACTCCCAAGCTTCTGCTTTGTGCAACGCTAGTTTATTCATCACATAGGCAACTGTAAATACCATCGTGCCTTTTTTGTCATTGATACTTGGCACTTCTGCGGTAGCAAATTCCAGCTTGGGAAAAGTTTCTGTGAGATAGGGAATTGCCCAGTTACCCTCAATCACGATTGCTGCCTTACCTTGACCAAACATTTCACTACCTGAGTTTGTCCCCACATCAGATTTTTGTGCGGAGGTGCGGTCTTTTTGATACTGGTCTACAGCCAATTGCAATCCTTGTAAACCTGCAACACTCGCAAAGGCAGCATAACCATTTTCTCTCACAAGTTGTCCGCCAAAAGCTTTGATTTTATAAGCTTGACGCGCTAATTCGGGAATTTCCCCAAAGCCGTATTGGTCAATTCTCCCGTCTCGATTCCGATCCACCGTCAACAGCTTTGAGTCGCTGCGGAGTTCATCCCAAGTTGTCGGAGGACTGCTCAAATTAGCTGCGGCGAAAGCTTGTTTATTATAAAACAGTGCCAGTGTAGAATAATCTTTAGGCAAACCATAAATATGATTTTGGTATTTAAAGCTGTCGAGTAGCGTCTGTTGAAAGTCAGCTAAGTCAAATTCTGGTTTGATGTAAGCGTCAAGAGGTTCTAAGACATCCTGACTCATCAAAAAAGGAGCTTCAAACACATCTAGATAAAAGACATCAGGTGCAGCTTCACCGACAAAGCGAGTTTTAATCACATCCATGTATTGGTCATTAATGACTTCATGCTTGACTTTTATGCCTGGATGCTGTAGCTCGAAGTCGTTTAAGACCTGTCTTAACAATTTTTGTTCAGCCGGATTCGCAGCCCAGCTGCTGAGTTTGACGATAACTGGTGCTGATGCAGTGGGTGTCGCTTTGGGTAGTTTTTGGCAATCGATAATGGTAAAGGCAATGGCGATCGCTACTACTACTACCAAAAATTTCCACACGTTGCTTATCATTACTTCCGTGCGTATGTTTCTTTTCACTTCTCTTATAGCTTCTCTGACTGGGGATTGATATATTTGTTAAGAAATGCAAGTTAAGATAACGAATAATTATCAGCACGGCTGAATAAGATAGATAAGTTCGTAGTCAGCGCTCTTTGCGCTCTTAAATTTGAGTACTAAAATACTCACAACGCTCTGAGAATTAATGCAGTTATAAATTAGAAAGCTATAATAACCACCGAGATAGTAAATGGATTCTGTTGAGTTTGATATCAATGCTCCTTTAGTTCCAGAAATAACTCAGGTAGCAGCACCAGAAACAGCAATTTCTCCTACTGCAAAACCCGGAACACCAGTTACTAAAGATGCTATTCGCACTTCGTTGCGAGCTTCAACTATAGATAGTGGTTTCGCTGCATTTTACACAATTACCACCACCGGCATTTTGCTCAGTAACTTTCTCGTGGAGTTAGATGCTAGTCCTGTGGCTATTGGGATGCTTAGCTCAATCCCAATGTTGGTAAATCTGATTCAGCCAGTAGGTGCATATCTTTCAGAACGCATTACAAGCCGCTTCCATTATTCGCTTTGGACTAATGGTCCGGCTCGTTTAGTGTGGATAATTTTATTGCTTGGTATTGTAGCTTTCAGCTGGGGACTAGTTAATTCTCACCAGCTGGTTATCTTGACGTTGGGGATTCTTTTAGTCGCTAATCTGTGTGCAGGGTTGGGAGCTGCATCTTGGCTAAGTTGGATGGCTCAGATAGTTCCCCGCAAATTGCGCGGACGCTATTTTGGGTTACGCAACAGTGTAGCTAGTCTGACTAATTTAATTTGTGTACCTTTGGCGGGTCTAGTTATATCCAAGTGGTATGGTGGGGCAATCCAAGGATAGGGGGTAGTTGTCTTTGTCGGCATTTTGTCGGGAATTATCAGCTTGGGGTGTCAGTACTTCAAGCTTGATATTAATCCGCAGCAGCAAAATACTTTACCCGATGGAATAAGTGAAAACAAGGCTCTTTCAATCGAAGCGGTTGATAGCGATTTGTCGAATACCGAGAATACAGAAGCAAAGAGTGATTTAGCTTTTTCTGTAAATTCTAGTACTGGCAAAAGCATCCTCAAGGATTTTAACTTTTTGATGTTTCTGTTGTATTTCGGCTCATGGGTGTTTGCCGTTAATCTCAGCGCACCATTTTTTAACTATTACTTGTTGGACACGTTAGATATAGATGTCAGTTATGTAACGATTTATGGTAGCTTGCGGGCAGGGGCAACTTTAGTGATGCTTATTCTCTGGGGTAAGTTAGCAGACAAAATCGGCAATCGTCCAATCTTGTTTTTCGTCGGGATTGTGTTAGCAGTTACACCCCTGCTGTGGTTGTTAATTGGTAATAGTCAGCTTGATATCTGGCTATGGTTGCCGTTGTTACACATCCTTCTCGGCGTAACTTGGGCGGCTATTGACTTGTGTAATAACAACATCCAGCTAGGAATAGCACCAGTTAAAAATCAAGCAATTTATTTTGCGATCGTTGCTGCGGTGGCTGGGGTTAGTGGTGCTTTAGGTACAACTATAGGCGGCTTCGTCGCCCAATTTTCTATTTATGGTGGCTTACTAGGATTATTCGCTATCTCTGTTATATTCCGGCTAGCATCTTTGATTCCCCTCGCTTTTGTGCGAGAACCGAAACATTGAGGAGTGGGGGAGTGGGGGAGTCAAAAGTCAAAAGTCAAAAGTCAAAATTTACCTCCTTGTCTCCCTTGTCTCCCACTCCCCCACTCCCCATCTTCTTACTCAACAGCGGTGGAACTCAACGATCTAGTATCCCACAACAGCATATGAGGGGTGGTTGGTGCTGGCTGGTGTAGGGAAATCAACTGCGCTAAAGTGTTTTTTAACTGGGTACGGGGTACAATGTCATCGACAAAGCCGTGTTTCAACAAGTCTTCGGCAGTCTGAAAATCATCTGGCAATTTTTCGCGCAGGGTTTGCTCAATCACTCGCCGACCTGCAAAACCGATCATTGCTTTTGGTTCTGCCAAAATCATATCACCTAACATGGCAAAACTAGCGGTGACGCCGCCTGTGGTGGGATTGGTTAAAACGGGAATGTACAATAGTCGTGCTTCTCGATGACGTTGTAGGGCTGCGGAGATTTTCGCCATCTGCATCAGGGAGAGCATTCCTTCTTGCATTCTTGCACCACCAGAGGTGCAGATGATAACTACAGGATATCGCCGTTGAGTCGCTTGCTCAATTAAACGGGTGAGTTTTTCACCAACGACAGAACCCATGCTACCACCCATAAACCGGAAGTCCATGACTCCAAGAGCGATGGGTAATTTATTAATTTCGCCTAAACCAGTTTTTACAGCATCGATTAAGCCAAGTTTTTCTTGAGTTTCTCGCAAGCGATCGCTATATGGTTTGCGATCGCGAAATTGCAGAGGATCGGCAGGACGCAAATTCTCATCCATTGCTTTCCACGTATTCGCATCTATCAATTGGCGGATGCGCTCATCGCTATCCACTCGATTATGATGTTCACATTCAGCGCAAACCATCTGATTCGCCTTCAGGTCTTTGGTATATGTCAATACACCACATTTAGGACATTTATTCCACAATCCATCAGCAATTTCCCGTTCTTGCCGTTCAACACTGATAGAGCCTGATTTACGTCGATTTGCAAACCAATCTAACAAAGACTTTAAACCGCGTGATTCTTCGTTGTTTGCCATTTTTATCTTATGCAAGTGTGTACTATGTTGAAAACAGATCAATCCGCTTTGCGTGGTCTTTTATATTTTGTCCTTTGTGAATAAATATACGACGAATCACGATTGACAAATAACTCATGACCACTTATCCCAATTTGTCTTCTAAAGGCTAATCGACTTTCTGCATGTGCCTTTGGTGCCAGCTTAACGAAAATACATAAACCAATTCAAGTCTGTTATTCCTTTTTTAGGGAATTTATTAGCAATTTTGCGATCAATTTATAGATGCGAACGTAATGGCAAGGGAGTTGTAGTACCAGCCTCCAAATTAATAACTTTTGTTGCTTTATTATTAGTATCGGTGGTCAGATTCTCGACTTCTTAAAGAAGTCGGGCAGAAAGCAACCCATTAGCGGTTAGTTTGGTGGATTACTAGTTGTTAAGAGGGTAAACAAGAGTCAGAACTTGATATTACCAAAAGCTAAAAGACAGATGGCGTAATGGTGGTTACAGTCAGGGAGAGAGGATATGGAGTAGGAGGAGACAAGGGGGAGATGGGAAGGAGGACAGGGGACAAGGGAAGGGGGACCGTAAATTTTGACTTTTAACTCCAGACTCCTAACTCCAGACTCCTAACTCCAGACTCCTGACTCCTGACTCCCCACTCGGCTCAAATAACGGGGAAAAATAATCTGATATAGCTAGATAAAATCGCTTCACCACCAAAAAGAGCGATCGCAGCTCCTAAAGCGAGAAAGGGACCAAAAGGCATCTTTTGTCCCCACTTCTTTTTTGATAATATAATTGCACTGCTACCTGCTAAGGCTCCGAGGGTACAGGCAAGAAAAGTAGCTAAAAGCAAAAGCTTCCAACCTAACCAAGCTCCCATCATCGCTGCTAGTTTGGCATCACCTCCACCCATCGCTGTTTTTCCAAAAGCGATTGAACCAAATATAGCGATCGCATCAAATAACCATAAGCCTAATACTGCTCCCACTATCCCCCGCATCAAATGATGAACTAGTCCACTCCAGCTAGCTTCTGGTAAAAAACCAACAATCATTTGAAACACAATCCCCAACACTAACCCAGACTGCGTTAATTGATTAGGAAGAATCATAGTATCAAAATCTATCAGCGATAGCGCTAATAACCAACCACAAAAAGCCCAATAGCCGATTGTAAAAATTGAAACTTTAAATATAAAATAAATTAGTAAAAATACTATGCCCGTTATCGCCTCTACTACCGGATAACGGACAGAAATCTTACTTTTACAATAACGACAACGCCCTTTTAACCATAGCCAACCAAGCACAGGAACGTTATCGTGTGCTTTTAGCTGCCTCAAGCAATGGGGACAGCGAGAAGGAGGAAAAAGAATCGACAACTTAGCAGGTAGCCGATAAACTACAACGTTAATAAAGCTACCGATAGATGCACCTAAAGCGAAAACAATTACACTCGTCGGAACGAGTATCAAAAAGTCCATATACTTACTGAATAGCGGATAGTTGGAGCGTTGTTAGGTGGAACGTTGGAGCTTTGGCAAATACCTAACTCCTAACTCTTAACTCCTAACTCTTAACTCCTATCCACTATCCACTATCCACGCTCGTACTGACCACTAACTAATACATATACGATTCAATCTGATTTAAAGGTACAAAACATTCTTGCGGTAAAAGGACTGGTTGACTAGTAAAAATTACCTTACCGCGAAGAGTAACTCGATTAATTGCTACTCCTGAAGCTTGTCCAACTATTTCGGGATGCACCTCGCAGTAAGTGTAGTAAATTTGTCCAGCCGCTCTGATCACGGAGGGATCGATTAAGGGTGGCTGGTTTTGTGAGTTGCTGATATTCGCTTGTTGCCCTTGTCGTAAAGCGTACACTAGTTGTTTTATTTGCTTTCTAAGTTTGTATATAGTCTATATGAAAGTTTGAAAAAACAGTTGCCAAATTGTCCAAGTTTCAGGGGAGAGGGGGACAAGGGGGGACAAGGGGACAATTCTTTCTCCCCATCTCCCTAATCCCTAATCCCTAGTCCCTAGCCCCTAATTCCAGAGCTTGAATGAGTGTCTCCCCCATAGAACGACAACCCAAAAGATTCATTCCCGGAGACATTATATCTCCAGTGCGATCGCCTTTTTCTAAAACTTGGGATACTGCTTTTTCGATTTTGTCAGCCGCAGCAGTTTGATTTAAGCCGTAGCGTAACATCATTGCTGCACTCAAAACCTGCGCTAGGGGATTTGCTTTATCTTGTCCTGCGATATCTGGGGCTGAACCGTGAACTGGTTCAAACACTCCAGGACCGGAAGCACCTAAACTAGCAGATGGTAACATACCGATACTACCAGTCAGCATCGCCGCCGCATCCGAGAGAATATCGCCGAACAAGTTGCCCGTAACGATAGTATCAAACTGCTTGGGAGCGCGAACTAATTGCATCGCTGCTGCATCTACATACATGTGAGATAGTTCGATGTCGGGATATTCTTGAGAAAGTGAAGTAATGCGATCGCGCCACAACTGCGATACTTCTAATACGTTAGACTTATCCACCGAACAAAGTTTACCCCCACGTTTGCGTGCTGCTTCAAAAGCGACTCGTCCAATGCGTTCAATTTCCGATTCGCTGTAAACCATCGTATTTACACCGCGCTTCTCACCAGTTTCCGTTTCAAAAATTCCCTTCGGTTTCCCAAAGTAAATTCCGCCCGTGAGTTCGCGCACCACCATAATATCCACCCCTTCCACAACTTCTTTTTTCAACGTAGAAGCGTCAATTAACTGCGGTATAATCTTCGCAGGGCGCAAATTGGCAAAAAGCCCCAAACCCGCACGCAGTCCCAGTAAACCCGCTTCTGGGCGCAAATGAGAAGGCAAAGAATCCCACTTATAACCACCTACAGCGGCGAGTAAGACAGCATCACTATTCCGACACATTTCTAAGGTATCAACGGGTAGAGGTTCGCCTGTAGCGTCGATTGCTGCACCACCCATGAGGGCTTGTTGAAATTCAAATTGTAAATCAAATTGCTTGCCGACGACTTTTAGCACGTCTACCGCAACGTTCATGATTTCGGTTCCAATGCCATCGCCGGGAAGTAAGGTAATGCGGTAGTTTTGAGTCATAGTTGGTTTTACTGGGTAGATGTGCGATCGTCTTGCAGATTAAATATCATACCTAGCAAAATGTCCCAATGGAGTTTTTTATTTAGATGTGTGTTGCCTCAATCGTCCTTTCGATGACCAGACACAAGAACGTATTCGTTTAGAAGCTGAAGCAGTGCTTCGTATTTTAGTTAAATTTCAAAGCGGTGATTGGCAGTTGGTAGGAAGCGAAGCTTTTGATGATGAGCTTGAAAACACTCGTGAAAAAACAAGAAAACGGCAGATGAGGCTTTGGGTAGCTTTAGCAATAAGCAAAGTGAACATAACCGAACAAATTGAGTCTCGTGGTTTGGAACTTGCCGAACTGGGGTTTAAAGATTACGATGCGTTGCATATCGCTTGTGCAGAAGTGGGAAATGCTGATATCTTTTTAACCACTGATGACAGAATGTTGCGTTTGGCGGCAAGACAAAGCGCCATGCTACAAGTGAGAGTAGAAAACCCGTTGCGGTGGCTACTGGAGGTAATTAATGATTGACGTAAGCAAGCTGACTCAAGCCCAAATCGAGCAACTGGGAATAGAAGCACTAGCTAAAGCCCTTGGTTCTGCTGGAATGGGGCTATTTATGCATCAATTTCAGATAGGCAGCGGTGATTACACGCGAGATAGAGATGAAATATTGGGAAATTCCACCGTTGCAGAAATCGTTGCCCGAATCAAACAAAGACGGATCTCACAAGTTGAAAGTTCAGATGTCCTGCCCAAAGTTACAAGCTTGAAAATGATAGATGTCAGCGAACTGACTCAAGCGCAGATTAGACACTTGGGAATAGAAGCACTGACTAAAGCCCTTGGTTCTGCTGGGGTGGCGCGATTTATGCATCAATTCGAGATTGGTAGCGGTGATTACACGCGAGACAGAGATGAAATCTTGGGGGATGTCACCCTTGAAGATATTTTTGCCAGCATCGAGGAGCGACGAAAACAGCAGGATAAGGATTAAATAGTAGGTAGGGCATATGCCTTACCTACTCAATTAGCTTATAACTGGTTCCAAGCTTTAATACTTTATTTTCTAAGTGAAAAGCGGGCAACACTTAGTATTAATGTGAAGTTTTTGTAAAGTCAGTTTCCATTTATGAAACGAGCCTGACAAAAGCTGTAGAGAGAAGTTAGGTTAACTGTTAAACCGCACCCTTTACAGCTATGGTAAAAGAACTCGCAATTTACACACGCGGACTTACTAAGCAATTCGATCGCCACGTTGCGGTTAATGATGTTGATTTAGAGATCCAAGCGGGTGAGGTTTACGGACTGATTGGTCCGAATGGTGCGGGTAAAACAACTCTCATGCGGATGTTGGCAACTGCTGAGGAACCGACTACAGGTGAGATTTATATTAATGGCGATCGCCTACTACGCGACAAAAGCAATCCGACTCTCAAACGTCGTCTCGGCTACTTACCCGATGACTATCCGCTTTATGAGGATCTCACAGTTTGGGATTATCTCGATTATTTTGCGCGTCTGTATCGCTTGCGAGAACCGCGTCGCACTCAACGTTTACATGAAGTTTTAGAATTAATACAACTTGGCAATAAACGCAATAGTCAGATTTCTACTTTATCGCGGGGGATGAAGCAGCGTCTGTGTTTGGCGCGAACAATTATCCACGAACCAATTTTACTACTTTTAGATGAGCCAGTTTCCGGGCTTGACCCCATCGCTAGAATGCAGTTTCGCGAAATCATTAAAGCTTTGCAAGAAGCTGGGATGACAATATTAATTTCCTCGCACGTTCTCAGCGACTTAGCGGAACTGTGTACTTCAGTGGGAATTATGGAACTTGGCTTTTTGGTAGAAAGTACTTCACTAAAACAACTTTACCAGCGTCTTTCTCGTCAGCAGATTTTCTTATCCACTCTGGGAAATTTAGAACCACTTTTAAGCGAGTTGAAAAATCATTGTCTAGTGGAAGAGTGGGAAATTCTGCCAGATAAACAGGGTGTGTGCGTCTATTTTTCGGGTAATCAAGAAGATACTGCAAATCTGTTGCGATCGCTTATCCAAGCCAACATTCCTCTGAGTGGATTTCACTGCACTCAAGAAGACCTAGAAACTATTTTCCTCAAACTAGGTCATAAACAAGCATCCTGAAGTTTGCTTTTAGCTATTAGCCATTCCCCATTATTGGAGATTTTTGACTATGATGCTCAATTTAATAGATAAACTAGGCGATTGGAATCCGCAATTATTGCGCGAACTCAAAGGTCGGTTGAAAATTTTCAATGTAGCGATCGCGTTGATTATATCGCTACTTGGTCAACTGGTATTATTCCTGTTTCAATTCAAAGATTTTCCCGGCGAAAACTACTCTCTAGTCGGTCAATACTGTCGCCTAAGTAAATCTTATATTCAGCAACAAGACACACTTTATCGACAAAGTAGCACACTGAATACAGCAATATCTAGTTTAAATAAAAATAAAGGATTTGATAAAGCATCGCTTCTAGATTTGCAAACACAATTCAAATCGACAAATGCAAAACTTCAAGCTTTAAGTAAATACTTCTCAGAGAATTTTTGCCCAACTGATCAATTAGATATGCAATTGTGGTGGCGAGATCACTGGGAATACATATTTCTCTCATTGAGCGTGATTTTTATCTTCACACTATTAGTAGCAGGAACTTATTTACTAATAAATAATTTAGCTACTGAAGAACGTCGCGGCACACTTAATTTTATTCGCCTCAGTCCCCAGTCAGA
>JBPCQW010000078.1:0-24083 GCA_050997715.1 Hassallia sp. | reverse complement strand
GTCCTTAATTAATCGGATTGCTACAAATGAACTTAGTTTTGGGGTTCATGTCGCAATTTATGCAGAGCGTAAGGAGCAGGTCGATTATTTACTTCATGCTCTAGAAGAGAAAATTGACCATAAGTTTAATCGGCTTTTTGATGAAATTAAACAATTAAAGCTGGAAGTAAAATACAAGCAAAAATCAGATGAGGGCTAAGATGCTTTCAAGATTAACTGTTAGGTCTGTGGTTGTGATTATTTTAGTAGTTGGGGCTTTTGTGCTGGCTATAGCCGATCATAATTTTCGTACTACCTTTGGGGACTTGGCGAAAGTTGGTGTTGGGGGCTACCTCGGTCAAATGCTGCCGGAAGCAACTAAGCGCAGTGGGGATTCGTAGTACTACAACATGGTGTCAGCGCTTCACCTTATGCCTGGTTGGGTTTTGGCTACGTTAGCGTAGTCAGCATGTTTCTCGGTTTCTTTGCTTGGTATCATGGGTTGGCAATAGGAGGCATTGTCCGAGTAGGTCAGGTGCAATTGTTGCAACCATTTTTGACAATTTTCTTCTCTGCTTTGCTGTTGGGTGAGAAGATAAACCTTGTGACGATGACAACCGCAGTAATTGTCGTTTTATCTGTGGCAATAGGAAGAAAACAGTCAATCAAACGACCTGAAATATGATATTTAATTAATAGCTAATCAGCACATTTGAGGACGACGTGTATCAAAGCATTTATTAAGCGATCGCTTTCCATCGGCATAATTTCCTTACCATGCATAATTTCGTGAGCAATCACTAAATGCAGTAGCGATCCCATCAAAATCCATACCATCGCTTGTGGATCGGGAATATTCAGTTCTGAACGAGAAGCCAGATAAGAAGCTATAATCTCGCTCCCAGGTTTAGCTATACTGCGAAGAAAAACTTGAGATAATTCCGGAAACCGCGCCGACTCTCCAATCAACATTCGCTGAAATGCTTGATACTCTTTGTCTTTCAGCATTTGATTCAAGGCTTTTGTTAACAACTCCCGCAAGACAATATTCGGCTCTCCTTCAAGAGGTTCCGTGCCAAAAATTGATTCAAACCGCTTTCTTGCAAGTTGCTCTACTAAGGCTTTAAATAGTCCTTGTTTGTCTTGAAAGTGACTGTAAACTGTTGCTTTGGAAACTCCTGCTGCTGCTGCTACCTTATCCATACTCGCACCAGCGTAGCCATGCGCTAAAAACTCTTGCATTGCCCCAAGCAAAATTTTTTCGACTTTATCGCTGGAATTCTCTCGCTCAACTTCATTAATTTTTATACGTGCCATTTTTTAATTATCTTTATAAGTGAAAATACGGACTAAAAGCTAAAATAGGACTTACGCAAAATACCTCTCAAACTCTTATTCCTTCTCTTCGAGACGCTGCGCGAACGTGTCCTTCGTGGTTCGTTACTCCGTGAAGGAGTGCGTAAGTCCTATAAAAGCTAGAAAAATAAATTTTCATAATTTGTTGTGCGATGGATGATATCGCGTGACTTGTCTGTAAACAATTTTATCGCTACTGCTGAGTTGGATTCGCGGACTTGACTAAACTACTCCGTTTAGTTTAGCATTTATAGAACTAGACGGTTTAGTTTTTTAGCCGCTAGTAAGAGAGAAATACTATGGCACAAAACTTAAAAATAGATAGTTTGAATTCCCAGACTATTTGGCGATCGCCTGTGATGTTAGCGATTGCAGCATCTTTGGTAGGGGCTGGAATCAGTGTTTATACGGTAACGCGGTTTCAGAACCAAGTTACTCAAAAGCAAGAGATTCCTGCCTCGATTCAGCCAGTAGTAAAAACAGTCACAGCAATGGGACGGCTAGAGCCAAAAGGAGAGGTAGCCAAACTTTCAGCAGCTACCGCGAATGAAGGAAATCGAGTTGACAAACTGTTGGTAAAAGAAGGCGATCGCGTCAAAGCTGGGCAGATAATTGCCATTATGGACAGTCGATCTCGCCTACAAGCCAGTTTGGTTGAAGCACAAAAACAAGTTCAAGTTGCTTCTTCACGTTTAGCTCAAGTCAAAGCAGGAGCCAAACAGGGAGAGATTGGAGCGCGTCAAGCTACAGTCAGCCGTTTGCAAGCAGAACTAGAGGGAAATACAAAAACTCAGCAAGCGACAATTAATCGTCTACAAGCTGAACTGCAAGGTCAACAGCAAAGCCTACAAGCAACAGTTGCGCGTGTAGCAGCTGAAAAGCGTAACGCTCAAGCAGACGTTCAACGCTACGAAACTTTATACAAACAAGGAGCGATTTCCAATCAAGAAGTTGATAAAAGACGCCTCAGTGCAGAAACTGCAAATCAGCAGCTAATCGAAAGCCAAGCCACCCAGACAAGAACCATCGCGACATTGCAACAGCAGGTTGTCGAAGCCAAAGCCAACCGAGACAAAACTCTAGCTACTCTACAACAGCAGCTTGTCGAAGCAAAAGCCACCTTAAACCAAACAGCAGAAGTGCGTCCCACAGATGTAGCAAATTCGCAAGCAGAGATAGAAAGCGCTCAAGCCACCGTAGAGAAAATTAAAGCACAACTCCAACAAGCATACATCCGCGCACCCAAAGCAGGGCAAATCTTGAAGATTAATACACGCGCCGGTGAGACCGTTGGTGATGAGGGAATTGTCGATTTAGGTCAAACCGACCAAATGTATGCAGTTGCAGAAGTCTACCAAAGTGATATTAACAAAGTGCGATCGGGGCAACGAGTGCGAGTAACAGGCGATTCTCTTTCTGGGGAATTGCAGGGAACAGTAGATTGGGTTGGAATGCAGGTACAGCGACAGAACGTTATCAACACCGATCCCAGTGAAAATATAGATGCCAAAGTCGTTGAAGTTCATGTGCGACTGAATGAATTATCTAGCAAAAAAGCTGCCAACTTAACTAATTTACAAGTCAAGGTGGTAATTGAATTATGATTGGATTTCTACAGCAATTGCAGCGGCGAACACCTCTAGGATGGCTGCAATTAAATCATGAAAAAAGTCGTCTTTTAGTAGCATTATCAGGAATTGCCTTTGCTGATGTTCTCATGTTTATGCAGTTGGGGTTTCAAAATGCACTTTATGACAGTAACACCCGCCTAAATCGCGTTTTACAAACAGATATAGTTTTACTTAGTCCTCAAGCCCGTAACATTCAAAGTTTATCTACATTTTCTCGGCGGCGATTATACCAAGCTGCGGACATTCAAGGAGTGAAGTCTGCCCAACCTTTATATATCAGCACAGTCACATGGAAAAATCCCCAAACCCGCCGCAAGACAACGATACAAGTCATGGGTGTTAATCCTGACCAACCAGCGTTAAACTTACCAGAAGTTAACCAGCAATTACAAACAACTAAACTACCAGATAGTTTTTTATTCGACCGTAGTTCCAAAGGAGATTATAAAGAAGTTCTTGCCCAAATCGAACAAGGAAAAACTGTTACTACCGAAATAGAAAACCACACCATTTCTATTAATGGCTTGTTTGAATTAGGCTCTTCCTTTGGGGCTGATGGTACTTTAATTTCCAACGAGCAAAACTTTTTGCGGCTCTTCCCTCGGCGACAAGCAGGTAGTATCAGTCTTGGGTTAATTTATTTGGAACCAGGCTATGACTCAAAGCAAGTAGCAACAGCATTGCAATCCTATTTAACAAATGATGTCAAAGTATTGACTCGCGAGGAATTTATCAAATTTGAAGAAGACTACTGGAAAAAAGAAAGTCCCATCGGCTTTATCTTTGGTCTAGGTGTATCAATGGGTTTTATAGTTGGTGTGATTATTGTTTATCAAGTACTCTCCACCGATGTCAATGCTCACATGAAAGAATACGCCACCTTTAAAGCAATGGGTTATAACAATTTATATTTATTGGGCGTCGTATTTGAAGAAGCGATCATCCTGGCATTTTTAGGCTTTATCCCAGGAGCAATCGTACCCTTGGGGCTTTACCATCTGACTCGAAATGCCACAAATTTGCCGATTTACATGACTTTAGCAAGAGCCTTTATGGTGTTATTGCTAACTATTACCATGTGTATGATATCCGGTGCGATCGCCACCCGCAAAGTTCAATCTGCTGACCCCGCTGACATGTTCTAGAAAACTTACTACCAACAATATTACAATCAATATGGAACCTGTTATTTCTATTAAAAATCTCGATCACTATTTCGGTCACGGTCAACTTCGCAAGCAAGTTCTTTTTGATATCAACTTAGATATTAATGCTGGTGAAATTATCATTATGACGGGTCCCTCTGGCTCTGGTAAAACTACGCTTCTGACTATCGCAGGAGGTTTGCGTTCTGCTCAATTTGGTAGTTTGCAGGTATTAGGACGGGAACTTTGCAAAGCTAGTGCAAAACAACTTACTTTAGCGCGACGCAGTAATGGTTATATTTTCCAAGCACACAACTTACACGGTAGCTTAACAGCACTCCAAAACGTCAGAATGGGTTTGGAACTGCAACCAAATATTTCGCCGCAAGAGATGAAAACCCGGTCAGCGGAGATGCTCGAACTGGTAGGATTAGGAAATCGCCTCAATTACTATCCCGATGATTTGTCAGGTGGACAAAAACAAAGAGTAGCGATCGCTCGTGCTTTAGTCAATCATCCAAAAATTGTCTTAGCAGACGAACCCACAGCTGCCCTTGACAGTAAATCCGGTCGAGATGTAGTCAACTTGATGCAAACATTAGCCAAAGAACAAGGCTGTACCATTCTCTTGGTGACTCATGACAACCGCATTTTAGATATTGCCGACCACATAGTTTACATGGAAGATGGAAAGCTAGCCGATGCTCCTACTTTGGTTCCCGCAGGTTAATAGAAAAATGAAAACTCTCTTCCCCAGCCTTTATTTTCCCGCATAAACTGCGATCGCGTGCGGTACTTTACGGTCTGTTGAAATCAAAGAACTTCCACTTACTATCAAAAATGTGCTTCCACCACCGTCAAGCATCGCTGTTGCACTTGCACCAAACCCCGTGAGAACATTAGATGCATCAATTTGACGCGCATAACTGCTTGAATAAAAAATTACAGTTTCTTTTGTACCATTGCCGTCGTCATCCCGCACCCCAACAAACGTTCTTGGTAAGTAACTAAAAGCAGACTTATTTGCAACTCCATCAAGTGCCCCTACTACCTCCGGCATTGAATCGAAAGTCTTTTTCGCATAACTTTGGATATTAGCAATTCCTTGGTCGGGGTTGAAAGAAAACGTGCGAATCTGTCCGGGGTATTCTTTAGCGATCGCATAACCATAACTAATCGTCCTACCACCCAGCTTCAAACCGAACGCAATACCCGTTGGATCGTCATTGGTAGAAAAAAACGAAGCATTAACAACAACCATTACCTTTCGCGTTGATGTATTTTCTTTAACAGCATCTTGCCAAAATTCAGAGGGCAATTTTTTCTTCACCATCGCATTAGGTGTACCCTCGGCTGTACCTGTCAAGCTGCCTATAGTTCCCTTTTCTAAGTTGACAACGGTAACATAATCTGAATTTCCATTTGAATAATCTTTTTTGTAAACTTGCATGCCAGTATCCGAAAGCATCAGCTTGAAGCCTTTGGGAATTTCTAACGCCTGCGTTGTGCAAATTTCCAATGTGATTGAAATCACAGTAGTTGCCAAACTTAAAAACAGCAACTTTCTACTTTTGGCAAAAAAATTCGCGATTGTAAAAAGTTTATACATATGCAAAAAAACAGTATATTGGCGATCACACTACATATAATCCCACTTCTCCATCAAAATAAGCCAAATTAGCCCACGCAGGTGGGCTTCCCTGCGGGACGCTACGCGAACGTTCTTATAGCCGAGCCAGTGCGTTGCGGAGGTTCCCTCCGTTGTAGCACCTGGCGTCCAGGCTAAAGCGCCTGAGGGCTTTTTCGCATTACCCAACCCGTCCGTCCTTCATATTTTATTTTTTCGACCTAACTTATGCAAAAATATTTGCTTAAGGAACGGAAACACAACTGATAATAGGCTAGTCTGTTGTTCAACAGAAGGCTTGAGATTTTTTGTGTAATATGACTATCGATGATCGCCCCAGTAATTCTCAAAATAAGTTGCTCTGTTCTGTTCTCAAAGGTTTTAAACCTTATCGTCGTGCAGCCAGTTTATTCATGGGCATGTTTGCTGCCTTCCCCGTTGCCTTAGCATTGCCTGTAGATGCTATGCAAGTAAAAGTTACACCAAGTAAACCGGATTTAGGCGATACCCTATCGGTAATAATTAATCTTGAGAATCCGGGTAATGGTAGTAATCCCACGGTAACTAATGGAGAAAAAACTTACCCAGCATTTGAAATTGCCCCCAATCAATATCGCGCTTTTGTCCCGACAACACCCTTAGAAAGCGCGGGAAATAGAACACTTCGAGTTTCCGGGGATGGAAGCGTGCAAAACTTGTCTGTGCCGGTGGGCGATCGCACATTTCCCGTACAACGAATTAATCTACCACCTGGAAAAGCCGGAATCGATGCCACAGAATACGAACTAAAGCGTGTAGCGGCTTTGAAAGCATTAATGACACCAGAAAAATATTGGAATGGTGCTTTTATCAAACCAAACGCCGGAAGAGTTTCCACAATTTATGGTGTACGTCGCTACTATAATGGTAAATTTGCAAAAGACTATTACCATCGTGGCGTTGACTACGCTGGTGCAGCCGGTTCGCCCGTAGTTGCTCCAGCCGCAGGACGAGTCGCTTTGGTCGGTAGAGTATCCCAAGGTTTCCGCGTTCACGGTAACGTAGTAGGGATTGACCACGGTCAAGGAGTAACCAGCATTTTTATGCACCTGAGTCGAATCAATGTTAAAGAAGGCGATATGGTGCAACCTGGTCAATTAATTGGCGCAGTGGGAGCGACAGGTGCCTCCACCGGTCCACATTTACACTGGGGATTATATGTCAACGGGCAATCTGTTGACCCAACACCCTGGCGAACTCCTGGAGTTCAATAGCCCAAACGCGATCAATCGCTCGTTTTACTGCCCCTTGGCGGTAGGACGCAGCCAATTGGCGATCGCTCACGTCTTTACGTAATTAATATATTTATGTAATTTGTTTGCATTTTGCCCACAATTAGGCAAAATAAAATGGATTGATTTGCTACCTTTCCTACCTTCCTTGGTGGTGTAAAAATAATGAGCCTTATGAGTACTATCGAAAAAATTGTGGAACAGTCTCTCCAGGATGGTTATCTCACACCAGCAATGGAAGCAGAAGTCGGGCGAATCTGTGATAACGCCAGCGAACTTTCAATTGAAGAGTACATGGCTTTAGATAAGCTAATGGGAGCGCTATTGACTGGTGAGGTAGAGGCGGTACCTCGCAAAGAATTCATTAATGTTATGGAAGAATTGGTACTGACCGAGGCGATCGCCAGAATAGCAGAAATTGAAGCTACTAGCGAAAGTTCTCTTGAAGTCGGAGATATTGCGGCTTATGCCCTCAACCGTCTTCCTCCCCTGTATGCAACCACAGAAGAAGGTGCTAGCTATCAGCGCAAACGCGCTCACGCAGAACTTCAGCAATTAATCGCCCAGCAAATAGGTGAGGCGATTTCCCGTTATTTAGATCGACCGAACTTCTTCCCAGAACGGCAAGCCATAAACAAAAATACTGGTAACGACATTCTCCAACAAGTCAGTACTTTACTTCAGGCATGTGCGCCTAACTTTGAACAAAAATAATAGTCAATAATCCAAAGTCAAGAGTCAAGAGTCAAGAGTCAACAGTCCATTGACTCTTAACTCCTACCTCCTAACTCCTAACTCCTACCTCCTACCTCCTAACTCCTAAGTTTATTCCCGTACTATCACAGTTGTCCCCAAACCCACCTGCTTGTATAGCATTCGCACATCAGGATTACGCATTCTTAAGCAGCCGTGAGATATAGCAGTTCCTATCACCTCAACATCCGGTGTGCCGTGAAAACCAATTTGATTGCGTCCATCTGACCAAAAACCAATCCATCTATCTCCCAAAGGGCTATCAGTACCTGCCGCAAACACTTTGCCTGTAATCGGGTGACGCCACGCAGGATAGTGTTGCATATGCATCACTTGGAAAGAACCTGTGGGTGTTTCCCAACCCTTCTTACCAACAGCAATTGGGTAGCTGGCTATCACTTCATCATGTGTATAAACATAAGCGCGGCGATCGCTTAAATCTACCACCACTTGCGATTTGCCAGCCACGAAGAAGGCTGATTTTGGTTGAGAGATTTGCGCTAAAAAGAATTTTGGCTTTTTTGCTTGGTCTACCACCAGCCGATTATTTTTTACTAACTGTACTTCCCTAGTTACATTTTTTTCCACTTTTGCCGACTTACCAGCAGGCATTGAAGATAACGTAGACGCACTCGCTGCGGATGAAGCCATTGTCGCATCTCGCCGCAACCTAGTAGAGGCTGACTCCTCAAATTGCCGTTCTCCTGCAATCATGCTTCTATGCACAGCCAGAGATAAAATTGCTGTGCCAAAACAGAGCAACATGACTATACGAGCTACAGATTCATTTCTTCCCATCGTCATTGCATTTATCGTTTCTGCTTTATGAACAGTTATGAAAAATTCACAAATAATTATCCGTTTCCTTATGAATATCCCAATACCAGTGGGCAAACTAGGGCTATGGGAGTTATTCCAGCAGAAAAACTTCGGGGTAAAACCTCGTTTTCAGGAACTCTGGAACTATAGTAATCAATCATTAATGGTGTGGGTGAGAAAAAAGTCATGTTTGAAAAATTATTGCTAGCGGTCACAATTACATTTTCCCTTAATTTCTTTTTACAAGTTCGCGTCCCCGATCAAACTAATGCTGATACTAGTTATCAGGTACATACACAAACTCCACTAACGATTTTGGCAATGATGCGGAAAAAATAACAGTCATGGTAGCTACAGCAGCTAAAAATGACAAGAGCAAGAAAGAATAAGCACACAAAAAAGATAAAATAGGAGAAAATATAAAATGCCTTCTTGTCTGCGGACACTTTGTGACAAGGGTGGAAAATAAACAAAGTTCTCATCCCTGAGGACAATTCGCCCTCTTTTTATCGATACTTTTCTCCTAAATTGTCAACCGTAGATGGTCAGTTTTTAATATTGCACATTGCTAAGTAAGATTGCTGTGCAACTCGCCACTGAAAGGTAACAGATAAAAAAGCGGCTATCCCAACCAGAACAACAATAATTATCAATTGATTTTGCCAGAGATATAGCCATATTTTATAACTGCAAAAAACACCATAAGTCAATATTTTTTGTGATTTATAAAAAAATAATATATTAATAAATTAAATCACAATAACCTTTGCAGTATAAGAGATTATCCAACTTATAACTAATTTTGGGCTACAGAGAACTTCCTTGATTATCTAACAGCTTGTTGCCGAAAAGTAATTAGCCACAAAAGAAGTACCATAGTGTATACAACCAAATAAATATTCAGCAGCATTTTTGATTAGAAGTGACAAAAAACGGCTCTGATTAACATTGTATCTTCATAATAGTTTACTATTGTTCCAGTCATAAATCCGTCACTCACCAGAGGAACTTCTTACTGATTAGCAGGTCTAATAGATAGGGATGTTCTAAAGTCAGTGCGTTCTATGAGTCAATCGATTCCTGTATCCTGGTCAACGGTTGATGCGAGGCTTCCAGAAGCGTCGGTGCAAGTTGACAAACTCTCTAATCACGATTTAATTTTGCGCTGTCAAACTGGACTGCGCCCAGATCGTGTTGCGTTTGCGGAACTTATGCGTCGCTTTCAGACTCAAGTCGATAGGGTTTTATATCACCTCGCTCCTGATTGGGCTGATAGGGCTGATTTGGCTCAGGAAGTTTGGATTCGAGTATATCGGAATGTTAACCGATTGCAAGAGCCACCTAAGTTCCGGGGCTGGTTAAGCCGTATTGCCACGAACTTGTTTTACGATGAGTTACGCAAACGCAAGCGGGTTGTTAGTCCCTTGTCGCTCGATGCTCCCCGTACGTTAGAGGACGGTGAGATGGATTGGGAAATAGCTGGAGATACCCCAGGACCGGAAGAAGAGCTAACAACGAGAGAATTTTACGAGCAACTGCGCTCCGCGATCGCCGATTTACCTGAAGTATTCCGCACGACAATTGTTCTGAGAGAAATCGAAGGAATGGCATACGAAGAAATTGCCGAAATCACTGGTGTTTCTTTGGGAACCGTTAAATCGAGAATAGCCAGAGCTAGATCCAGATTGCAAACTCAATTGCAGAATTATTTAGATTCGTAACTAATGCTGAATTTATCCTGCTTCTGCTATGATGGCAGAATTTAAGGGTTGATTTTCATAAAATTTAAGATAATTGTAGAGTGCTTCTGCCGCCAGGAGAAAAATTGATTAATTTCTCATCCCTGTCCGCTTCGTTTACCCGTCTTGGAATTGGTAATAATGTTAAGATGACTACTGATTCTCAGTTTTCCGACCGCTCCGATTTGCAAGCTAATAAAGATTTGCAAATGCCGGGAGTTAAACAAACCAATGAATCTACGGGTGCTATGGATATGGTGAAGCGCGATCGCTTCGAGTTATTAAGTGCTTACCTCGATGGTGAGGTGACAGCTGCCGAACGCAAGCAAGTTGAACAATGGCTGGCAAATGATGCCTCAGTCCAAGTCTTGTATGATCGACTGTTAAAGCTACGGCAAGGCGTGCGGAATCTTCCCGTACCACAGCCACTACAGCCAATAGAAGAAACAGTCCAGCAAGTAATGGCTTCTTTACGTCGCCGTTCCCGGCTAGTCTGGGTATGTGGAGGTACCGCCGTCGCAGCTTGCGTCATTAGTGCGGTTTCTGGCTGGCTACCAGGTGGAGATTCCTTTCTAACTCAAATGGCTCTAAAACCTTCAATCGAACCGACACAACAGACGCCTTCCCCTGTTGTTGCTTCCCCACTGATGGTTGCCATTAATACTCCTGTCTTCCCCATTCCCAAAACAGCAGAAGCATCTCCGGCACATCCAGTTAATTGGCTTGTACCTGAATCAGAAAAAACTGAACAGGAACTAAATTAATTCTGAAGTTAACTGTTAATCCCGCTCTTTATAATGCCAACTGTTAAGCCGCAGCCACTCCACCAGCCATCAGGGTGTAGTAGGCTGCCTTTTAGTTGATTAACTTGGTTTGGGGTCATTAAATAGACCCAGGCAATATCAAGCGATCGCCCTTGTAGATCGTATATTTCAACTTCTTGTCGATTATAAAGGTTTTCTGACATTTGTCTTGAGGGCTGGTAATCTTCTAGGATATCTAGGTTATTTAAAACCTTTGCATCAAAAAACCTCAGTAAATATCCGTAGACGTGGCTATCTCCTAGCGTCATTGCTGGGTAGCCCATCGGCAAAGCAAACAGTTTACCAAAAGTGTAAGCCTTCTTAGCATCTACCACCTGAATAGCACAGTACCTTTGATAATTTGCTTCACCTGGTTTAAGCGTGCCGTAAACAAAAACTTTTACCATCAAAAATCCTCAATACTAATATTCTGCTCTTTTATTGTATTGAGTAAATCATGAGTTATTGGATGCATATGATTGTATATCTTCCAATGGCAAATGCTCGATTTTTTTCGGTTTATCTTTTGGCAAAGAATAAGAGTAGTTTTTGATTAATAATTCTTTGCCTTTAGCAGCATTTTTTTGTTTATAATTATTCATTCCATACTGTACTTCTAACTCTGTTATTTGTGCAAAATTGAATAACTTTCTAATTTCTGGACAATCATCGTAAGTTAGAAGCCATCTGTGTTCACATTTTTTCAGATTATAAGCAAATCTTTCATGGTCAAACTTAGTGTGTAAGTCACCTTTAACTCCATAAAGCTTTGATTTTACTGCTTGAAAATAAGGTGGGTCGAGAAATAGAAAGACTTTTTTACCTGCTTTAATTAATAGTTCTTCATAATCTTTACAAGTAATATTAACTCCGGATAAATAAGGAGAAATATTGTTTAATCTCTCAACAGATGATTGAGTGAATCTTTTTTCAAATGCTTGCTGCGAATACCCACCTGAATCAATCAACCCGGAAAAGGTGATTCGATTCATAATAAAAAAACGAAGCGCTCTTTCAAATTGAGAGTGTAAATTATCTGCATTAATTAAATAATTATATAGTTCTCTGCCATCTTTGTAGTTTTCTTTAAATTTATTAGTTTCGATTACTAAATTGCTTATATTATCTTTTGCATATTTCCAAAACAAATACAAATCCAAATTAATATCATTAATCCAGTATTCACTTATTCTTCGATGAAAGAGACTTTTGACAGCTAGAAAAACGGAACCACCACCGACAAAAGGCTCTCTGAATTCAGATATATCTAAAGGGATATAAGGTAATATATGATTAACAACTCTTGATTTACCTCCGGGATATCTCAAGGGACTTTTTACTAATTTAGCCATTTTGAGTAATTACAATATTAAGTTTGGGATTTTGTATTGTTTCTAGATTTAGTAAATTAATCAGTTGTGTTTTCCTTTTACTAAAGCTGTTATTTTGGCAAAAATTTTCTAGCGTAGTTATATCATTTGGTAACTCTAGATAGCCTTTAATACTTCCTGTGATTTTTAACTGAGTCCTAAACTCTACTTGTGTATCACCTAAAAATAAAGATTCTAAATTACTAAAAAGTATTAACTTGAATAAACCATCTTTAATATTATCTTCAAATGGTAATTGTCCTTTAGTAACGTTTTTTGACTCTTGTATTGTAAATATATTGCCTTCTAGATAAACTTCGTCAGCAGTTAGATGGTAAATTCCTCCTAAATAATTAGATATAAAAAATATACCTTTGTAACCATCACTCAAATACTCTTGCCTATGTATAGTCATTGATTCTCGACGAGCAGCAGCTAGCGACCTAATCAATGTATAATCTTTAAACTTTTCTAAGTTAAAATTATCGTCTTGCTGAAAATTATTAAGCACTTCTAGATGCTTCTGCCTTGAGTGTAAGCTGACATTTTGAGTGGTTGCTATATTTTCATAGCTATTAACAGCATTCAAATATATAGTTTGAAAATCTCTTTCAAAATGTGTAGTATTACAATGTAAAGCTGTTAACTGATAAGAACTGATTTCTAATATTTTTTGTTTAATATAATCGGCGTTAAGTTTTTGATTGGTAATTTTATTTTTATAATTGGGTACTACATTTGCTGTTTCATACCATGCAAGGATGATATACACATTCAGCAAATTCATCCAAGACAAAGTAATAAAATTTATCCTATCATTGTTGTCTGTACCAGCACCCTCATCCTTAATTACAGGAATTACTGTCACTTTTTTAGAATTAAGATGATAAGTATTATAAATTTTAGCAAAAGGATATGTTCTACTTCGTTTAGGAGAAGTCCATTTAGAAAATGCAATATTATTTTGCAAAGAATCTAAAGTTATTATTCCAAATGGTTTAACATGATTAATATTAAAATTAATTATGTTATAAATCTCAATTTTAGGTATAAGAACAGGTGTATAAACAATATCTCTAATAAAACCAGTAAAACTAAGTATCTCCATAAGTCGTCATAATCATAAAATTAAAAATACTTAGACATCGGTTGCCAAAGACAGTTATGCAGATAAGCTAGACGATCGCTTTATTTTTTATAAATTAAAAATACTGAACCTATAGCTCCTGCATTTTCTACATATATTTTGTTATTGTAATACAAACCTGGAGACATCCCGCCATCAAATAACATTCCTTCTTGAATTTTACCTAAACAATTATTTTTGGCAATTCCCTCAAGAACATCATCAAAATTATCTGGAAGCAATTCTTGATTAACTTCAGATAAACTAATATCTGAATTAGCTTTTGAATCATTAACCAGCAAAATTACATAACCTTTATTAGTAGTAGCTACTAAAGAACGATTAGTAGCTTCTTTACAAGCAAATTTTCCTAAATCTTGGCAAATATCTTTAAATTGACCTTGACGATAAAATCTGCCATTACCACCGACTAAATTGTAATTCAGAATATCATTTTTTCTTCTTCCTGTTTGGATTGTAGCGGTTCGGTTTTTAGGTTCACCTCCTGATATACCAAAAGAAGACCGTTTATTTTTAAAGATTCCGGAATACTCTATTCCGCGAGAAATATTTAAACCTTGTGGTTTATTATCCGTTTCTATATAATCAGCATTAATTGCCGCAATGGGTGTTTTTCCGTTTAATTTAGCATTTCCGTTAGCGATGATTTCATGAAACTGTGTAGGAATATATTCTTTTAGCAATTTACCTTTATCATCTTTGGTGTAAAGATTATGAGCTAAACCGACATTCACTTTGAAATCTAATTCTTCCGATTTGGGATTAAAAATAATTACATGGTTGATACCTTTGGAATCGTTATCACCTTGATTATTAGTTTTGAAGAACTCAAGACTGAATTTGGCATCGTCACCAAGGCAAGTTTTTTCAGCTTCAACTGTTGAATTGCCTTGCAAATTTTTACAGCTAGATAAAAAGGCGATCGCTACCACAAAAATAGATAAGAAAAGTCTTGTTTTCATTGACTTTCACTCGCATAATCTCAACTTTTGTTTTACAGCAAACCCAAATCTTTCAGGCTGCGTCGTGTAATTTCAATTCGGGCAGGTGCGTCTGTTAGTTTATTCATGTCAATGGTGGTTGCGAAGAAATAGACATTTTTGTTTTGCTCTAAATAGCCGACAAACCAACCCAATCCTGGTTTAGTGCTGTATCCAGTCTTTCCCCGCAGTGTATAATCTGGTGTCTGTTCTCGCACCATGATGTCTTTAACCAAATCCATTGTCCGTTGCGAGAAGGGCAGCTTGTTTCGATATAATCTTTGCAAAAACTCAATCTGTGATGTTGGGGTAATTTTCAACGGTCCTTGCAACCAAAAGCGATCGATATCTTCAGCGGTGCCAATCTGACGGTTGCCATAACCTACTTTATCGATAAATTGCTGCATCCGCTTATGTCCGGCTCGACGTGCGAGAACTTGATAAAACCAGACTGTTGAATCTTTGAAAGCTTGACGCAAATTCGTATCGTGATTCCAAACATCAGGATCTCGGCTAATTCCATCCCAGGTGAGGACAGCGACATCATTCGGCATAATACCAGTTTCTAATGCCACCATTGCATTAAAAATTTTAAACGTCGAAGCTGGAATCATTGCAGTCCCGTTACGTTGAGGATTGTGTTCATAGGTGCGGTTCTTGTTCAAGTCGTAAATTAAGATCGATCCTGAGAGTTTAAATTCTCTGAAGTGTCGTCCCAAATCTGGTGCTTCTGCAATTACTGGATGTTGAGTGATGGTGGAATTATTTTCAGCTAGAACACGGACGCTGAAACTTACCGCGATTAACAAGGCAATACATCCAACAATAAAGATAATAAAGCGCGATCGCCACATACGAAGCAGCATTTTTTATCCTCATAAATATTAACAAGCAGGAAATAATGCACTGTCCTTTTGCTGATTTCCGGATGGCAATGAGCGGCAATAAAAGCCAAAAATTAAAATGCCAAATAATACTAATAAAAACACTGCAACCGTCGTAGAGACGTTCCGATGGAAGTCTCTACAATATGTGTGATTTGCGCTCCCATGATATAAAAACCCCCGCTACAGCATAACCATAGTGGGGAAAAAGTTTATATGTCGATTTTAGTTAATCCGAAATTAAGAGAACCACTCAGCAACAGCTTCTTCTTTAGTGTTAGTGTTGCGAGATGGTGTCTCACGAGTAAACTTCATTTGAATTGACCGTGTTTGCTCACCATCAACAGCAACAGCCTTAATCGGATAGTCAATTAAACCATCCTGGAAGGACATCTGGAAGCGGAATGTACCATCTGGATTCAGCTTAATCTGGCGATCGCCAATTGTTACGGTAGCATCGGGTTCGGTTGCACCGTAAACAATCAACTCAGCATCAGCAATTAACCAGAACTGACGCGGACGCATTGGTACGTCCCCAGAGAAGCCAGCACCGGACATTCCCACACCAGACATGGTTAAACCAGATGCGGTGGGAACTGCCCACATACCTACTCCAGACGGGAATACGTAGGAACTAATGGTTTGTTCGTGGACGGAAGTTTGATGCATCGAGCCAAATATAGAACCAGCAACGCGCATTGCTTCGGTAGACTCAGCCATGCCAAAGATTTGGTCATAGATGGGATTGCTACCGTTGGCGTTCCCGTAAGCGTTACCGTTAGCGTATGCGGTTGTTTCGGCGATTTTCTTGGCTGGGGGAACCAGTTCGTATTGAGTTTTGCCAGCCAAATCTTCTTCAAAGTTGACTGTGATGAAAACGTCTTCAATCCAGTCAGAAGGATAGACGGGAGGAATATGTACTGGTGCCGATCGCGCGAGTACCAGCCAGCGACCATCAGCACAACGATAACCGATATCAAGTACATAATCGCGATCGCTCACTGGCACCGGTAAATACCATTCCCGCGCTAATTCATCAGAAGGATATTCTTGAATGCTGTGGGGGCTTTGGTATTCAATATTGATGTCGGTAACATCATAAATCCGCAGTGCTAATTGTTGTCCACCTTGGCGACGCAGTTCTTGTTTGTGTTCGTTGGAAACATCCCAGTAAGTGTAAGCCCACTGAGGATCTCGCGGCATCAGCACAATCCGGCTTTCACCGTAACCAGCTGGCAAATCGGCGAGTCCTTCGTCAACATCTGCCAAAGAGCCACCATTCCGATCTATTTGACCTAATTCAAACTTTGCTGCTTCCACGGTTTCCTGTGCCTCCGGTGAACGAGATGGGGTGAGCGAAATTTTACTGCGCTGAACTTCTTGAATCGCTGCCAGCAATTGCGATTTACGCATCCGGCTATAGCGAGAGATACTATATTCGCTAGCAACTCTACGTAGTTGCCTTAGTGTCATCTCTTCTAGGGGTGGTCGTTCTTTTGCCATGATTTTGGACTCCAGTAGTTTAAAAGGTAAATGATTTCCCCTGGCTAAAGAGTGGTTTAATAAATGCCATCCAATCCAGATGAACTTCTTATTCCTGACTCCTGGTTTTTGCCCAGTTTTGAGGTTTTTTTAGTCGCTTTTTAAATTAAGGTCTACTTCCTATAAATTCCCTACAAATGCGATCGGCATTTATTTGGGATCGGAAAAGTTCCTTTGTTACTGAATATTAACTAACAAACCCGTACAGGGATCAAGGGGTCTCAAGACCCGTTTTTGTGGTTTTCACGAATTTATCAGCCATTTGGGGATCGCAATGTCAGAAAAACATGACATAAGGACTGTTATCCCCATTTTTCAATCAAAAACCCAAAGCTAATGTCATGGAATAATCATATTAGCTCCAAGCCTAGTCTTTAAACTATATCTGCCTGCATATAACGATTTATGGATAGTTACTTCCCTAAATCTCTTCATCCGCGTTTATCTGTGGTTCAAAATCGAATTAGTCAAAGACGACAATCCACACCGGAAGTACCAGAAGTAACAACAGTGTGGATAGCATGATACTGCTGGCAATTAAATCGCGATCAAGGTTGTATTCTTCTGCTAAAATCAGACCACAAAAAGCCGAGGGCATTCCCGACATCAAGACCATTGCCAAACGCCGATCGCCTGATAATCCGAGTAAAAAAGTTGTTGTCAAGCCAACGAGTAAGGGTATGATGACAACTCGCACAACAGCAGGGATGAGTGCAAGTCGAAAACTATCCCATTTTTGCAGTTGAGCCAAGCGGATACCAATTAACAGAAAAGCGCTGGCAATAACGATATTAATAGACGCTTGCAATCCTGATTCAATTAATAAAGGCAGTTGCACTTTTTGAGTTAGGATGCCAATAATAAAAGCCCATAAAGGAGGAACAGTCAAGACATCACGCAATTGCATCAACCACCGATTTTGCTGAGTTGAATGACTGTAGTAGCTAGCAATTAAAACTCCTAAGCCAAAGGGACCAATGACATTGTGAGTGATACTAAAAATTACAGCCCAGTTGAGAGCATCCGAATCGATTAAAAAAGGTGCGATCGCCAATCCAACAAAACCTGTATTACCCAAAACAGCAGCAATCAAAAAACTGCCCTGACTGGAAGAATCAAGGCGATCGCTCTTCAGAGATTCATCTAAATCTGGCTGTGAATTAACATACAAAAACTTCTGATAACCCCATAAGACAATTAAAGCCACCAGCAAACCCAGCGACAGCGCCCCCACAGTAACTATTATTGCTAGTATAGGGATGTTCACCCCCGCAAACTCATTCTGATTACCTTGCCGCGCTAGCGCCAACAATTCCAGAGGTATTCCCACCCAGTAAAGAGCGCGACCTAAAAACCTGGGAAACCACTGAGGTAAAAACCTAAAGATTAATAACCCCAAACTCGTCCATAAAATCAGGGGTGTATACGCATGAAATAAAGTTTCTGCCATGAATAAACCAAGAGACTGGTGACTGGGGAATAGGGAAAATTATTTTTTATCTAGTTCGTCAATCGCCAATATCCGATTCACAATTCCCCCGTTCCTAGTAAATCATAGTAGAAATTACTAATACAGCACGGCACAAATTATCGTTGAACTTACATCTTGCACCAACGTCTTAATATTTCCTTTGCGCGATCGCCCCACCTACTGATTTTGTCAAAATTTCCCATTTGCCCATAACATCCCCCTTTACTACGGTATCTTGAGCAAATTACCGTAGATTTTAAGTATAATAGAGTCTAAACATTAATAAAGCAAGAGTCTCATCTATACTTAACTTTATATTTAACTTTTCTTAATATAAGGGTTGAGTTTAGTCATATCTCACTCGTTTTTCTATTCTAAAAAGACTCAAAAGATAACACTTAAGACAGAAGCGCGAATTAATCAATGGTCTTACCGTCTGATATCAGTTCCCACTTATTTTATGAGAACTGACATATTTTTGATGCGCCAGCTATTATCTACACGAACCAAATCATATCTAACACGAACTTTTTCGTTATAAGACTTTTGCTGATTAATTTGCCCGTTATCATAAAACTCTGCTAACTCAGTTATCATAGCGTCTACCGTCGCATTATTTTGCTCAGTTTCAGTTGTCTTTACAGATTCCACCTTCATAGTGTGGTTGTATTTACGATAGCGGTTTTCTACTTTATCTTGTTGAACAATTCCCTTCCATTTAGATAAAGTTGAGCCCATTAAAATCTGGTCTAAACTGTCAACGTCATGATTTACTCCCAAAGCTGCGGCTTTAGTAGTTAGCCAAGTTTGAACTACTTCCTGAGCTGTGGCTTCTGTCAACAGTCCTGGTGGTGACTGCGGCTTGCTATTTGGGTCAGGAATCAGTATTGGTGGTTCGTTAAGTTGCACAGACAACTGTTCGCCTTTTAAAGATGGTGCAGGCGAAAACAGATTTTTCAATAATCCAAATGATGTGGTGAGCAAAAACCACAAAACTATAACACCGGCAAAAGAACCAAATATCATCCACACTAAGCGTGTTTTTCCTTCTAAGGTGTTAGGAAAACGTTGGCGTTGAGGATGAGCAGGTTTTCGTCTCCTTCGCTTTTGAGGAGGAGCAGGTTCATTATTAGCAGAACCATTCAAATTATGATTTGTTCTAGAAGCAATACGTTCAGCACTCGCAAGCTGTGCCACCCTATTTTGTTCTGGTGCATTAACAGATGTAGATGTTGTAAAGCTGGGTGTTGAGTAGTTGGAATGAACTGATTTTGCTTTGGTTGGTGTTTCTAAACCTTCTCCGTTCTCTGTTGTGCTGGGGTAGCGATAACTCGCAGTTGAATTATTGCGCTGCGGGTAAGTATTTGTCTGTGTTTGGGGAGATGATTGCCGATTAGTTACAGTTTCATTGCTTTTTTGTGCATCCGTTGGCAAACCTTCTAAATAAGCTTGCACCTGTTCATCGGCAAAGTACTCTTTTAGAGAAGCTTGGTGATTTACCAAATCTCGAAAGTGAGGAAACACTTCGTTATGCAACCAACGTTCTCCGTATAAACACAGCCCCGGCAGCATATCAGGAGAGTCTTGAGATTTTTCGCGAATAAAAGCTAGAGCCTCGTATTCTTGACTAAGTTCTAAAGAACGAGTTGCAAGTTCTGTTTGTCCCAAAAGTAAGGCACATAAGGACTGCTCTAAATGTACATCCTGACGCTTGCCCAGACGTGTCAGCATCTGCCTTGCTTGACGAATCAAAGCGGGTTGACGTTGAGCAAATCCCCGTGCTATCAAGGCATACACAGCCAAGTATGTGGCGACTGCCGAGGGACGTTGACTTTCAGCTTCAAATATTTTGTGTTGTTCTGCGGCTGTTAAGTGATAGCGTAGTTGCTGGATAAATCGCAAAAAATCATCTATATTTAAACCTGATTGGTCATTGCCAGTACCATCAATTCCCCCCCGTTCTTCTAAAACGTTTTGCAATAATTCCAAGCCTTGACGTCGTTCAGCGATTTTTTCTTGAGGTAGTGCGAGTAATTCTAGAATTCGATATGGTCTTAATTTACAAAGGTCTGCTTGAATTTCGGCTCGCACGCTGGGAAATAAATTTTCCTTTATTAACAAATCTTGACCTGTTTCCAAAGAAAGCGCTGCGTTTTCGTAATGACCTTGCTGCCATTCTTCACGACCGAGTTCTAAACAGGCAAGGGCAACGGTGAGAATAATATCTGGACGTTCTGCACGTTCATGAAATTCTTCGTTGGTTAGACCATTGACACTTGCGGCACTTACTGATCCATTTTTATTAACGAGATAAGGACGACCTAATTTGACTACAAGTTCGTATTCACCAAGTTCTTGCAGAATTAGTAAAGCACCAACTAATTCATCTTGGGAAATGTCAATACCCAGACTTTTGGCTTCAGCAGTACCGTTGTTGTCTGAAGAGCGATTTTCGACTGCGATCGCACTATGAGTCGTGCTTCCTTCCGGGTCGTAGACGTTGGCAAGATAAAGCTGGTCGTAGGTGCTACGTTCTTTGGGATTTGATAAAACCACGATCGCTTCTTCTAAAAGTTGTTTTCTGGAACTGATTGCTCTTGACGAATACTCACGTCGCGGTAGTTGGACAATGCGATCGCTGTATGCTTGCCGCAATTGTTCATCACTTGCTGCCAACGGTAGTCCTAAAATTCGGTAGTAATCTAGCGGAATTCGCACGGCTTACTTCCTCTGCTGCATGATCAACATCATTCATTTCAAGCATTCCCGGCATGTAAAACCGTGCCATTACATTACTTTGTTAACTTCATACACTTTCATAGTGTGCGTATTGCCACAATTTGATTTGTGTCTTGTGTGAAAATAAGTTTGTACTTTAATACTTAATTTTTTGCCTTATTGCTGATTTTTATTAAATTTTTCCGGTTTAATCGATTTGTCATCAATTTTATACATCAAACAATACTACAACATGGCGTAGTATCATAAATCTTCTGCTCGCAGGAGTATAAATTTAACTATCTTTGTGAGATCGATAATTTGTATTCCTGCAAACAATTCAGAGGAACTTTCCCCGGTAGTCAAAACAGACAAGCACCGCTAGATAAATTTCATCTTGATAACGAGCGTAGCGTATCTTATCATGACTCTGTTGTAAATACAACTATTTACATAAGTATATTAATTGCCGCCAAAATTTCTCTAAATTGTTAATCGATATGCAGAAAGCAAGATATTCTGACTGATAATCTATAAGGGTGAGTGGTGAAAAAGTCCGAGCTGCGGAACTTCCGCAGATGGGAACTTATAAGAGCAGGAAAATTAAAAATCTGTGTTGGAGAGTTCAGAAGCGCCAATAACCGAGCCTCAGACTTTCCACAAAATTAAAAGCTATTCACCAATTCTCACTATCTCTAATTTTTGACTTTTTAGTAGCCATTGAGAGTGAATTTGTGACTTGTTAACTCCTAACAACGTTATCTTTGTACAAGCTTACGCCGAATGTGAGCAACTTATCTAACATAGTAACTTTAAGTTTTACCACAGGGATACTAACAAAATAATGGTTCAAGAACGCACATTACCCACATTTACAGCGGCATCCGCGCAAATTACCAAAGAAGTTGGGTTACTGTTGTACGAAGATATGGTTTTAGGGCGCCTCTTTGAAGATAAGTGCGCCGAGATGTACTATAGAGGCAAAATGTTTGGTTTTGTCCATCTGTACAACGGTCAAGAAGCGGTTTCTACTGGTGTTATCCAAGCGATGCGACCGGGTGAAGATTACGTTTGCAGTACTTACCGCGACCACGTTCATGCTTTGAGTGCGGGAGTACCGGCAAAAGAGGTAATGGCAGAATTATTTGGTAAAGCCACCGGCTGTAGTAAAGGACGCGGTGGTTCGATGCACATGTTTTCTGCGGAACATCGCTTACTGGGGGGTTATGCTTTTGTGGCTGAGGGTATTCCTGTAGCAGCGGGAGCGGCTTTTCAGAGTAAATATAGACGCGAAGTTTTAAAAGATGAAAGCGCAGACCAAGTAACAGCTTGCTTTTTTGGGGATGGTGCGGCAAATAACGGTCAGTTTTTCGAGACATTGAATATGGCAGCTTTATGGAAACTGCCGATTCTTTTCGTGGTAGAAAATAATAAGTGGGCGATCGGTATGGCTCACGATCGCGCAACTTCCCAACCAGAGATTTACAAAAAAGCCAGTGTATTCAACATGGTGGGCGTCGAAGTAGACGGTATGGATGTACTAGCCGTGCGAGCAGTAGCAGAAGAAGCTGTTGCCCGCGCTCGTGCTGGTGAGGGTCCGACATTAATTGAAGCTTTAACTTACCGTTTCCGGGGTCACTCATTGGCTGACCCAGATGAAATGCGATCGCAAGCCGAAAAAGAATTTTGGTTTGCTCGTGACCCAATTAAGAAGTTAGCTAATTATCTAGTTGAGCAAAACCTAGCCTCTGCCGAAGAACTCAAAGCAATTGATCGCAAAATTCAAGAAAGAATTGACGAAGCTGTGAAATTTGCCGAAAACAGTCCAGAACCGGATAGCAGCGAGTTATATCGCTTTGTTTTTGCAGAAGACGAATGAAAAATTAGGACAAGGGAGTCAGGAGTCAGGAGTCAGGAGTCAGGAGTTATTATTCTCCTTGTCTCCCACTCCCCCACTCTCCCACTCCCCCCTAAACCTCATCCGGGTTTACACCCAACTCTCTTAAACGCGCTGCCAAGCGATCTGCCCGTAAGCGCTCTTGCTCTGCCCTTTGACGCTCTTGTAACACCTCTTCTCCTGGTGTTGATATCCAATTTCCCTTAGCATCATACCAACGCAACCAGACCCGCTCAATGCCTTGATAAGTACCTTGCCACAGTCCTAAACCTAGTTTTAAAGTTGGCATCCAAATACGTGTATCCTCTAGGTTCATTTCCATATAACGGTCTGCTTGAAGCATAAAGGCTCTCACCCTATCTGTGTAGCGGTCAAAGATGATGTAATAAGGAATACGTAGAATTTGTTCATAGACTTGCCATTTGGTGGGTGGTTCATCTACAGTGCGTAAAGTTTGTCCCAAATCTTCTTTTTCCGTACCAGGGGAAAGTAACTCAACTACCACAAAGGGGCTTACACCCTCTTGCCAAATTACATAACTTAAGCGTAAATCTCTATCTTCATATAATCTGGAGTTGCCAACTACTCCAAACCAGTCAGGACGCTTGTACCACAAAGGATGACGTATATCGTAATAAAGATTCAAATCGCTGGCGACGAATACCTCATCTGGTCGATAATTAGGCGGATGAAAGGTATCTCGCAACAGCTGAGGTTGAAAATCATGAAACTCGTCGGGCAAACCTGGCTCCTTTGGATCTTCACTCGGAAGATCGTACATCGTTGGTAGAACTTCTTTTGGAGGAAGTGGAGGGTCTACTTGGTACATAATAAACAACAGAGATGACCAATTAGCTATAGCTTAACTGATAGTAGACTAGTGAATGTTACTGTTTGACTTAGATTAATTACTAGATAAAGGAGAACAATGTTTGCGATCGCACTCCAAGA
>JBPCQW010000033.1:0-3362 GCA_050997715.1 Hassallia sp. | reverse complement strand
ATTTAGTTTGAGGTTTAATCTTATTGCTGCTCTCTACAATTACGAGCTTCATCTCCCCCAAACCGAATTTGTCTGACCGACTTTTGCAAGAGGTCTATGGAAAACCCAGAGTATCGACAGCCAAATGACGTTTAATGCCATTGGTACATTTGTAGTGACAGAACCCTTTAGACTCGATACTAGCATTACAGGTGTTTTTCACCGCTTGCGAGTCGATTATCATCAACTTCGTCCACTTTTCTTTTTTTTTACTTGCTTACGCACTTGAGAGTGTAAAATACCCATCAGTTTGTCTTCTGCTCCTTCAGTCCGCCACTGTTTGTAATGCCAATATACAGTCGAGTAGGGGGGGTAAGTCCTTGGGCAAATCTTGCCAATTGCAGCCGTTCTTGAGTTGATAGAAGATGCCCCACTCAGATTTCTCGCTTTGTCCAATCAGAGGGTCTTGTCTGCTTCTTATTCGGCAATATAGTCGGCACCAGGGGTTCAAGAATTTCCCATTCTTCGTCGGTTAGGCTACTCGAATACGACATGGTGGCTAGACCAGACTTTTGCTATTAACTTACGTTAATACAATTAAAGATGTCAAATGGGTTCTATAAGAGCAAACTTAGTTTTGTGGACTAATAAATTACGCTTGGGTGCAAAAACTTTTGTCCCTTTGCAAGCAAATTGGCAATATGATATTCTAGCCATATAGGGAATCAAAAAAGTCTTCAAGGAGAAATAAGGTATATTCTCCTTTGCCTTGATATATATAGCGTGCATGAGCGATCGGCTTTTTGTAACCCAGAGATAAAGAAGCCAATGAAGCATGATAATCAACTTCGCAACAACTTAAAGTCAATCAGAACCCGCTTGGGTATGAGTCAGCAAGAATTGGCTAACCAAGCTGGAGTTACCCGTCAAACAATTAGTGGTGTAGAGTCGGGACAATATGCTCCCTCAGTTGCCATTACACTTCGTCTAGCCAAAGCACTTGGCTGTCAAGTTGAGGATTTATTTTGGTTTGAGCAAGATTTACCTGAAATTGAAGCAATTCTTGCCAAATCCGTCCCTTGCGATCAACAACTGCGAGTTAGTTTAGCACGGGTTGGCGGGCAATGGATAGCTTATCCTTTGATTGGAAAGGATGCTTTTCGCTTAGAGATGATTCCCGCTGATGGTGAGGCAGTTGCGGTGAGCCACCCTGTTGCGGGGGTGGAGGAGTTTGTAGGGAGTAGCGGTAGCGCAAGCGGTAGCGACAAAGGAGCGTCACCCGTAAAGGTGGTGAGGAAGTCGCTCAAAGGGGGTCCCCCCCACGACGAACCCCCGAAAAGGTTTACCGACATAAGCAAACTGCCTAATCCGCAGGGTAAGAGCCAAGTAGGTACAGATAAAGTCTTGATTAGGCTGCTAGATGATAACATTGACATACTTCACAATACAGTTGTGATTGCAGGCTGTGCGCCTGTGATTTCACTGTGGGCGAGAAGCTCTGAACGCTGGCATCCTCAGTTACGAGTCCAGTATAATTTCGCCAATAGCATGGCTGCACTGCATAGTCTGTGCCGAGGTGAAGCTCACATAGCAGGTATGCACTTATACGACCCGGAAACTGGAGAACATAATACTCCTTTTGTTCGTAAAGTGCTAGCCGGGAGGTCAGCAGTTTTGATTACCCTTGGTGTTTGGGAAGAAGGACTCTTAGTGCAGCCTGGGAACCCCATGCAAATCAGAACCCTTAGCGATTTAGCACAAATGAAAGCAACCATTGTCAACCGCGAACTAGGTGCCGGCAGTCGCTTACTTTTGGAACGAATGCTTCTTAAGGAACAAGTGCCGTTTCATGCTGTCAAAGGATTTGATCGCATCGTTAAAAACCACCATGATGTTGCCGAAGCCGTAGCCACAGGAATTGCCGATGCTGGTATCAGCACTGCATCTATAGCCGCTACCTATGGATTAGGATTTATACCTTTGCATTCCTCGCGCTACGACTTAGTGATTTTAAAGCAATATCTAGAAGAAGCACCAGTGCAGCAGTTACTCAGTACGTTAGGACATCGGCTGGTTCATTCTCAATTAGAAGTTCTTGGCGGTTATGACACAAGTAAAACTGGGGACGTAGTAGCAACTGTTTAAAATTGGTAAAATAGGGTTGATTAAAATATCTGGCTATAGTAAATGGTTCAATTTATAAATACAGCAGATCGCAGGTAACTAGTAGTCCACCAAGCAAACTTTGCTGGGTCAGATAGTCGGGTATAACCACTCCATCTTTTTACGTGCATCCGTGGTTTGAAAGCGCCAATTGACACTTGCTCGCTCATGATTGCGTTGTTGCTCCCAGGCGGCGATTTCTGACTTTAATAATTGGTGATCGCCAATCCGTCTCTCTAAACATTGACGAGATAAAACGGACAATTCAATCTCCACCTGGTTCAGCCAACTGGCATGTTTTGGGGTATAGTGAAACTCTAATTTTTGAACAATTCTACGTGCTTCTTGAGGCTCAAAAACTTCGTATAATGCGGCTGGATTATGAATGTTTAGGTTATCAACTACTAAACTAATAACGTCAGCCTCGCGGCAATAAATATCTACCAAATCCTTCATCTGAAGAGCAAAATCTACCTTCGTGCGCTGCTTTGTAACTTCTATATGTCGCCATCCAGTTAATGGTTGAAAATATGTAAATAAATTAACACTGCCGTTACGCTTATACTCGTAGTCATAACGCTCTGGTTGGTCGGGTTCAGGAGGCAACGGTTGCCTAACCTCTTCTAACAGTTGATATGAAGTCTCATCAAAACAAACTACCGGACGTTTTGCATCGTAGGGTTCATTGTATAAATCCAACAAATCTTCCATTCTTAGAACATACTCTGCATTCACTTCTGGAATACACCACTGCTCTTTGAGCCACGGCTTAACTTCGTTTTTTTTTAAGTTTGGCGCACTGTTTCATCCGAAATCGAATCCACGATATTGATACTGACCAAGCGATCTGCCAACAGTTGCATTGTCCAGCGAACTCTTCCTTCGGGTGGTTCTGAACAGGCTGTAGCAATCAGGAAGGCTTCTTGTCTTCCTGATTGCTTACAGGGTCTAGGTGGATGAGGGCGATCGCTTAAGATGAAGTCTAAACCCCCAACTACAAATTCTTCCCGAGTACGCTCAACGGTCGAAACATTAACTCTTAGGGTTGAGGCGATCGCACTATCTGAGTAGCCTTCACTTGCCATTATAAGAATATTTGCAAGGGGTTTTGGTTCGTGCTTTGTGCTTACCTGTTTTAGTTAGCGATCGCAGTTGAGATAATTCTGCTTCGTTTAAATCTACAATGTATTTTTTTGCCATAATACTACCCTGATTTCTCA
>JBPCQW010000003.1:0-10176 GCA_050997715.1 Hassallia sp. | reverse complement strand
TTGAAGAGAAAAATCAGCAGTTTTTATATTCAGCACCCAATGAAGCAAAACTGCCCCATTCCTATCACTCAGCATACTCCTTGATTCTGACTTCCTTGGGGAATTCTAACTTCCCATTGCCAAAATTAAGCCCAAATAAGAATTCAGGAGTCAGAATAAAATAAGTATCTTTTTATACTATTTAATATTTATATACTGCCAAATCGTATATTTTGGGGTTAGTCTATTAAACCCTTCATTCAGAAGTTAGTCGCACAGAATTCTCCGCTCCTCCGCTCCTCCCGTCGTAGAAACACGATGTTCCTCTTTGTCTTTACAACTCCTAACTCCTAACTTCACTGCACCTTGGCGTAAAATTTGCCAATTGCTCCCAGTCCATTTAGCAACAGTTGAAGGTAAACCGATTCCTTGTGTTTCTCCCTCGCATTCTGTTTCTCCTAAAGTCAGAACATCGGGGAACTGAGCCGCAATTTCTGCCATTGTCTGCAAAGCAGGTTGACCTGATACATTAGCGCTTGTAGTGGCAAGGGGACCTGTTTGCGCCAAAATAGTTTGAGCGATCGCACTCTTCGGCACTCGTATCCCAATTGTCATTGAGTCCGTAGGGTTCATTCTTTTTGGCACATAACTTGACGCTGGTAACACCAATGTCAATGCTCCCGGCAAATACTTATCCATGACTTCGCGCCAAATTTTATACTCTTCATCATTACCAACCACATAAGACCATAAATCCTCTGCATCTGCTGCCATCAAAATCAACGGTTTATCTTGGCTGCGTTGCTTTGCCGCAAAAATTAATTCTGCTTTTTCTGGTATTGCTGCGAGTGCGGGAACGGTATCTGTAGGAAAGCTTACTAAAAAGCCAGCGCGGGCACCATCAATCAAATCAACTAGCGAAACTTCCGTCATATTAATTAACCTTATATTTATTTTACAAATCTGTCTCTAACACTCAACAAACTACATCGCACTATTACTGTTCTCATATAAACAACTTTATACAAATAACATAATAATTGCAGTTGTACAGGTATAAAATTTAGTCTCTATTCTTTATATTCTGTTGTTAATCGCAGGTTAATATCATGCTGTTATCGACTAACACTTCTAAATGTCCCTCTGTTGAGCGCTTGGTTAAGCTTTGGGCAGAGCGTTACACAGTTGATGTATCTTCTCTATCCAAAAATCCCAAGTTCTATGGACAATTGATGAAAGCAGCTTCGCCAGAAGCTCGAGCTTTAACCGCAGCTAAATTATTGAATAATGTCCTATCTCGCACAAGTAATCAAGCAGGGATACAAGCGAAATCCCTCTACGAATATATTCCTGATATTATTGATTCTGAGTTGGGACAGCGAATAAATCAATTTGTCTGCCAAGTTTATCAAAAGTTACTCGAAGTTTACCAACAGCAGTCGGGTATAGTTGTTACTCCTATTGCAATAAAAACCACAAATGAGGTTGGTTCTGAGCAGGTTTCTCTTTCGTTATTAGCGATACCAAATATAGAAAAGCTGGCAAATGAACTAGAAGAATTGTTACTGAAATATCAAAATGAACACGTAACGGCACAGGATTGGCGCGTCGTTGGCTTTCTGACTACGCTGTTCAATTTCAGTAACAAGTTACTTATTGATCAGTTAACATCAGTGGAGAAAGTTCTGCTATGTCCCTACTTGAAGTTTGTAGAAGAACAAGTCGCTCTCCCCTGGCAACGAGTCTGTGCCGCAGCCGCAAAACATGAGTTAGGTTCTCCAGCCTTAACTTTAGTTGAGCAAATGTTCCCTATGAGTTCTGAGATTGGTTCAACAGTTTACTGCCGACTTTTACAATTATTTCCCGATCATCGTAGCCTAAGAGGTGCATTGAGCGATCCTGATGTAGCACACTCTTGTCTTCGGGACTTAGATATGTTCCAGGCTTACTTATGGCTTAGTGTGCTAGAGGAAACTATAAGACCTGTGGAACACGAACTTGTGCCTTTGTGTGTGATGGTCATGCCGAGTGTAGGAGTGAAATGGGAAATGATCGATAAATGGAAACGACTATTAGTAGATGAAATAGAAAGCTGTGTGCAGTTTGAACACAAGCTGCTTTTGCTGAATTACACTCAAGGTATGGAGCAAGCATTCTTTGAGGCACGTAAGCGCCTGGGGGGCCAAGGTCAGATGATAAAAATTCCCTCTGACCTTCGCGAAAACTTGGCTTTTCACCTCAACTCTTAAAATCCCAGGACTTACGCAACACTTTCTCACCTACTTGTATCTATTAGCAACGCTGGGCAACGGCAAAGCGTTCAATTCCCGCTAAATCAGGGTGAATTTCTACGTTGCAATAGCTACCTTGATTTTGCAACATTTCCCGCACTGCATCCGCTTGTCCTGCCATCATCTCAACCAACCACACGCTACCAGGTCGTAAGTAAGTTGGAGAAATATCTATCAAATGGCGGATGCAATCTAAACCGTCAGCACCCCCATCTAGAGCTAGATGTGGTTCATGGTTAGCTACTTCTGGTTGCAGCGTAGGTAGGGTGCTGGTGGGGATATAAGGCGGATTTGACACCATGCCACTGAATTGACCTTTAAGCAATTCTAACGGCTCCCACCAAGAACCTTGATAAAAACGAATGCGGTCAGCCAGACCGGAAGATTCAGCGTTTTTTTGGGCGATCGCTAAAGCATCGGAACTGCAAGCAACAGCATGAATTGTTGGTGCTTTAAAGACATCTGCTAATCCTAAAGCGATCGCGCCACTACCAGTCCCCAAATCCGCCCAGTGACCTTGCTGTAAATGCGTTGTCTTGCTAGCAGCCACAGCCAAATCAATTAAACACTCAGTTTCCGGTCTGGGAATCAAAACCGCACTCGACACCGCGATTTGAAACCGCCGCCAAGGTGTAGACCCAGCAATATACTGCACTGGCAAGCGGTCATTTAATCGTCTCTGCCAAAGATGCTCTAAATCTTCTAAAGGTAATTTTAGCGCGATCGCTCTCCCATCTTTAAAAGATTCCAAACGCAATGCCAAGCGGTCTAAACCAGCTACCTCTTGTAGTAACCAATCTACCTCATAAACAGAAACATCAGTGGCGATCGCTGCTTTGATTGCTGAACGACGCCACTGCCAAAGTTGTAAACCAGAAACTAGATTAAGCTGCTTATCCACCATGCCTTCGGCATTAAGGACGCTTGGGAGCAGATGGAGCAGGCTTGACAGGTTGATTCCCACCAGCAGGCTTATTCCCTTCTCTCGGCAGCGTCTTGATATATTCTCTCGACTCTGGGGATGGTACTAAAACAACTTGCGACAGCCAGTTATCGCTTTTATCTTGCAAAGTTTTAATTACACCGTCTACATCTATTACCTGGATATCAGCTTTCGGAAACTTTGGCTTCACCTGAGTCAACAAACCTTGTGCGTCTTGCTTGCTTAAAAACAAAGGAATAAGTTGCTGATTGTCAGCTTTCAATTGAATTGGCACATATCCTTGTTCTGGTGAAAACCTAACAGCAAAAACAGGCACGCTCTTAAATTGATTTACCTGCTGACCGCTTTGACGCAGCAAGTCCATCGCTCCCTTCACCTCCGTATCCACAGGTTTAAAGGCAAATAAAAGGCGGTTTGGCTGATTTTTGCTTTGTTGCAATTGCTGATAAATTACTCCTAAAGGCACTGCCGTCACTTGTAGGCTTTTGACCACTTCATCCATTTTCGGGTCTTTGCCTTTCACATTCTGTAATTCCTTAATAAAAGACTGAGCCTCCTGCCGACTCAGATAAACACCAGTTACAGAACCAGTGGATTTTTGCCCATTATTACCTTGTGGAAGAGGACGGCTTAAAGGTAAACCTTGGGAGTTAGTAATTAAATAAACCGGTACTGAATCGAGTTTCTCTTTGACTTGTTGTTCTGTCAATGCCAGCACTGGGAGATTTCCCACAAATACCGTCGAGAGCAGTGTACTCCCGATTAATCCTAATGTTGCGCCCCAGCGAACCAATGATTTCATGACTTTTCCTCGCATCAATACTTTAATTAAGTCGAGACTTTGGTTGGATTGGCACAGAACCAACTTGTTTTAGTTATAGTATCGTCTTCGCCAATTGACAGTGTTGTTTTCTTAATTTCGCCTTGCTCTTCACGGAAAAATGCTGTAAAAGCATTGATTGCTACCGTTTTTACCTTAATTGCACAAAATATGGAAACTTTGTAATAGATACGGGTCTAGGAGGAATCTGAAAAATTCCCGATGCAAGAAAATCTCACAAAAATTAACACCTCTATACCCTCACATCATGAATCCACATACCGTGAAAAGTTAGGCTTTCTACAAGCAGCTAAAAATGTCCTCTACCTTTAAGGCGACAAATGCCATTTTATTGTCTTTCCTGAGGATAGTTGACGCCATTGCCTAGTGGATCGTTCCATACATTTTAATTTTTAATGTGTTTATAGTTACATAATTATTATTTAAATATTTATCTGATAAATTGCCAAAAAAGCTTTATCTTGTTCTGCTAAAACCAGAAATAATCGTTAAAATATATCTGTATTTTTACTAAGTTGCTATTACAAAAAATCACATTTTTTCCGAAAAACCCTTACTCAATCTTTAGTAAAACTCTCAGGAAGTTTTTAATTTTTAATATAAAATCAAAAAACCCTAGATTCCGCTAACAGGTCTAGAGTTTTTTAATTCGTATCATTAAATCGGGATGACAGGATTTGAACCTGCGGCATCCTGCTCCCAAAGCAGGCGCGCTACCAAGCTGCGCTACATCCCGGTTAAATTAATCCACTTTGATAGTGATTAAATTACGATTTGACATAATTGCTTTGTTTACAACCAAAGCTTTGGTGAGTTTACCAAACTTCTACTGTCTTCAGAGCAACTATGACATCTTATCAGATTTTTTGGTTATTTAGTTAATTCCTTTGATCACCAAACTATTTTCAAAATAATTTGCGATATCCAAAGACGAAAACATGTCTTTATAGAGACAAAAGAGTTAAAGCAAACCTATTCCTCTGATAAGAGTACACTTTCTCCATCATAACTTACTTTCGGTCAGTAAGCATATTTATTTATATTATGCATTACTGAGGATACCAAAACATGCCTTTGATACCTTCAGGATCGGCGACAAAACCCATAGTCCGATAAAAATCGACAACATGAGGGTCAGCAAACAGAGTAACGTTGCTAATCTCTTCACTTCGGAGTTTTTTGAGTACGTACTTCATCAGTGCTTTGCCCAATCCTTGAGCTTGAAAGTCAGGGTGAACTACCACATCCCAAATAGTGGCATTAAAAGCGTGGTCAGACGTTGCACGGGCAAAACCAACCAGCCGTCGTTGTGTTCCTCGCACTTGCCACATTGTGGCTACGAGAAAACTATGCTCGATCGCTTTTTTCACTTTTCTCAAAGGACGACGCGACCAACCGACGGCATCACAGAGTTCTTCTAATTCATATAAGTCAATATCTCGCTCTGTACTAAAAACGATGCGAGTCTCCTTAGGAGGAGTTTCGCCAACGCCATTAGAGCTAGAATTACCTACAACTTCCGCGCTCATCTCTTCAAAGGAGTTCGTCTTAGATGACGCTACAGCTTCGGGAGTACTAAACCAAGTTTTCCAAAAACCCATGCCAACGTGGTTCGGGTAGTATAACTGAATTGGTTTCCATTGAAACAGTGTTGATCCACGTTTGAATCTCGCTAACCATTTGCAACCCCTCACACTAAAAATTTTTCTAGTGTTTTCGGAATTTTCAATTGGTCTAACCAGTTAGGGCGTGTTTCACACCAATCATTTTCAACTTTAGCATTTTGTTGTGGAGCTAGGAGAAATTAACCAAAACCGAAGGATATGAGAGTCAATTGTATATAAACAAAATGACTGGGGCATCGGGCAATTTGAGGAGGGGTAAAGGGTAAAGGGTAAAGGATAAGAAAGAAAAAATATTTCTCCCCCTGTCCCCTGCCCCCCCCCTCCCCCTCTCCCCAGTTCTAGCTGACGAATAAGAGCGATTCTTAACCCCAAAATGGCTTCTGGTTTAAAATCTTCGACCCTGGAACTCCTAAAACGCTTTAACCGAGCGTTTCCCCAGTTTTATGAGCAATTTGTTAGCAGTGAGATTCAACTGCAAAATTTGCGGCTAGCCTACCGTCTTTATAAAACCAGACGCGCCGTTATTGAGTTGAAACCGGAAGGTAGCAAAAGTGCCCTGCATTTTGCCTACCGCAACCAGTCTTTTCTCCTCAGTGATATTTTTGGTGTACTGGCAGCTTATGGGCTGACTATCCACGGTTTAAGTCTATACGGTCAGATCCGACCGCCGATGTTGGTTTTTATCAAATTGTTGGTGTCTCGTGGCAGTAAAGCCCTAACCGAGAAAACCGCCGAAAACGTCTGCCGTGCGGTTCGCGAGGCTTTAGGAGGGCGGTTTGAGGTAGAAGAGATGCTAGCAGTAGAATTTAACCTCGATGCCGGCTTAGAACAAGTACAAACCGAATTCTATGTCGATCCGGTCTTTCATCTGCCTGCCTTAGTTATTGAAGCTGATAACCAACCAGGATTATTCTACAAAGTGATGTACGCCATTTGGCAGGAAGACTTGCTGGTGGTAAATGCTAATTTACTGGTTTGGCGGGGACGTACACGCCTTATTCTTTACTTGTTGGGACCGAATGAAAGCCTGATTCCTGAATATCTAGGCAACAAAATTGCCGAAGGGGTGCGACAGAGGTTAATGGGAAAATGAAAAAAGTTAGGAGTTAGTTGGAGCGTTGGTGGTTAACACTCAACAGTCACAAGTCTTCAGTTAACCACGCTGTTACTAAGCACTAACTCGCTCGTATTTAGTCGCGCCCGCCCTTAAGGGTACGATGGAATTATGGCAAGGATTGAAATATTGGGCGTTCCACACGCATACGAGCTAACGGCTCCCACGACCTACCCCCATGCTTTAGTTTTTATCCACGGTTGGCTCAATAGCCGTGGATACTGGCAACCTGTGATTTCTCACTTATCAGCTGATTTCCAGTGCCTGTCTTATGATTTGCGTGGGTTTGGTGAGTCCCAGCCTGAGGCAAAAATTGATTTTAGTCGCGAAGACACATCTAGTTTGAGCCAAACTGACAATGACCGTCGTGGAGTTGGTTATCCGTTCGATTCTATTTATACCCCAGCTGCTTATGCTCAGGATTTAGCAGTTCTTCTGCAACAGATGAATATTAGCAGTGCTTGGCTAGTTGGTCATTCTTTAGGAGGCACGATCGCTCTTTGGGGTGCAGCACAAATGCTCGATCGCGTTAAGGGTGTCATCTGTATCAACGCCGGTGGTGGAATTTATCTCAAAGAAGCTTTTGAGCAGTTTCGCTCAACAGGTCAGCGGCTTTTGCAAATCCGTCCGAGGTGGCTGTGCCAAGTACCTTTGATTGATTTGCTCTTTACTAGAGATACTGTGGCACGTCCTTTAGATCGCTTTTGGGCACGTCAAAGGGTGATTGATTTTGTTGTGGCTGACCCGGAAGCTGCTCTGGGAACGCTGCTAGACTCGACAACTGAAGAAGAAATTAACCGCTTACCCCAGTTAGTATCCAAAATTAAACAACCAGTTTATTTCTTAGCTGGTGCGGAAGATAAAATTATGGAACCGAAGTATGTTCGCCATTTAGCTAGCTTTCATGCTTTGTTTCAATACTGTGGTGACAATGTAATTGAAATTCCTGATTGCGGACATCTAGCAATGTTAGAGCAGCCAAAGGTGGTTGCCGATCACATCCGGTCGATAGTTAGGAGTTAGAAGGCACGGAGTCAGGAGTCAGGAGTCAGGAGTCAGGAGTCAGGAGTCAGGGGAAAGGCATCGTACAATAAATCCCGAAAATCTCTTTTCCCGTCCCCTTTCCCCTTTCCCCTTTCCCCTTTCCCCTTTCCCCTTTACCCTTCCCCTATTTGATATAACTCCATGACCTTGGTAAGCGACAGCCTTGATTGAACGCTTAGGGTAAGTGGGGATGTATGACCAAGGGCTAGATGCTCTGAGGCTGTACAGCCTATCATGGCGGCGTTATCGGTGCAATATTTCATTGGGGGAAATAACACGCGCAGGTTATGCTGTGCGGCTGCTGTTTGTAAATGTTTCCTCAAACCGCTGTTGGCGGCTACACCTCCACCGACGGCGATAATTTTCAGATCGTAGTCAAGGGCACAGGCGATCGCTCTTTTGGTAAGCGATCGCGCTACGGTTTCTTGAAAACTCGCCGCTATATCCGAAGAAGGCACTTGCTCGCCATTTTTTTCAAATTGTTGCACTAGTCGCTGTACTGCCGTTTTTAACCCGCTAAAACTCGAATCATAGCGATGATACCCGCCACCGGGTAAGGAAACTCTTCCTTCTGGCAAAACAAAGGCTTGCGGATTACCTTCGTGCGCCAGTTTATCAATCATCGGTCCACCGGGATAGCCCAACTTTAACAACCGCGCTACTTTATCAAAAGCTTCACCTGCCGCATCATCGCGGGTTTGTCCTAAAGTTTCGTACACACCACAATCTTTGACAGAAATCAAGCTTGTGTGTCCGCCGGAAACGAGTAAGCTAAGAAAAGGAGGCTTGATATTTGGCTCGCTCAAGTAAGTCGCGTAAATATGACCTTCAAGGTGATGAACTCCTAAAAATGGCTTATTGTGTACCATTGCCAGGGTTTTGGCGGCAGTTAACCCCACTAAGAGCGCTCCCACGAGTCCGGGCGCACAGGTTGCGGCAATGCCGTCGATTTTTTCCCAACTCAATTCTGCTTGTTCGAGGGCTTGAGCGATCGCCTGATTTATCGTTTCTAAATGCTGGCGGGATGCTACCTCTGGCACTACCCCGCCATACTGCTGATGAACCAGAATTTGCGAGGCAACAATACTACTACAAACTTGACGATTGTTTACAATTGCTACGGCAGTTTCATCGCAGCTGGTTTCTATAGCTAAAACGGTTGCCATGACAGGATTATGGTTAATTGAGACTTGATTTTTGAAGCTTTAACTTTTATTTACTTAAACTTTACTCGGTTCCCAGGCAAGAGTATGATGACTTCCTAGTTATGCTGATAAACACTGTACAAGCCGCTTCGTTTTGTACAAAAAACTTTTTGTTTCGTAATAAAAGGAAACTACTCAATGAGACGATTGTTTACTTTGGTTTTGGCGATTTGCCTAATGTTCAATTTTGCCCCGCCAGCAAAAGCTTTAGGGGCTGACCTTGTACCCTGCAAGGACTCTCCTGCTTTTCAACAACGGGCAGCAGAAGCGCGTAACACTACCGGCGACCCTGCCTCAGGGCAAAAGCGATTTGAGCGTTACGCCCAAGCTTTGTGTGGTCCAGAAGGTCTACCTCATTTGATAGTCGATGGTCGCCTTGATCGTGCTGGTGACTTTTTAATACCGGGCATTCTCTTCCTGTATATGGCAGGTTGGATTGGTTGGGTAGGTCGCGCCTATCTGCAAGCTATCAAGAAACAAGGTGGCGACGTAGAAAGAAAAGAAATCATGATCGAAGTGCCTTTGGCACTATCACTCATGCTGTCTGGCTTTACTTGGCCCCTAGCCGCCGTGAAAGAATTCCTTTCCGGCGAATTGACAGCTAAAGATACCGAAATCCCGATTTCGCCTCGCTAACAAGACACCTCAATTTTACTTATTTGGGAGAATGATTCATGCAGCAGAACTATTTCGTGAAATATCTTTCTCTGGCACCAGTTTTACTGTTCGCCCATTTGATTTTTGTTGCGGTTGTGTGGATTGTATTTAACACCCTCTTCCCTGACCTACTTTTCCACCCGTTGCCATAAACGACGCAATTAAAGAATTTTGTTAGCAGTTAGTAGTTAGTTGTCTAGTAAGTACTAACTGTTAACAAATTAGTTTTGTCAACTGGTAATGCTTCAAACAGCATACAATTTTGATATCTCTATATAAACTTAATTAACTTTTCTAAACTTCGCTGTTAAAAATCATATTTAGACACAATTATTACTAATAATAAATAATCAAGCATCTTATTTAGAGGCAAAGACAAAACATGGCGCAAGCAATAGACGCATCAAAAAATCGTCCTAGCGATCCGAGAAATAACGAAGTTGTCTTTCCAGAATGGCGCGATCCGCAGCGGGGAAA
>JBPCQW010000518.1:0-2937 GCA_050997715.1 Hassallia sp. | reverse complement strand
GAATAATATCATCTCCGGCAAATCATAGATATTGTAGAGACGTTCCACGGAACGTCTCTACTACATGACATGATATAAAACCTATAAAAAAAGGTAAAAGATAATAAATTTTACCCTTTACCTTTTGTCTTTGTCTTATCAGCCTCTACGACAAACGAGTCGTATTACTTTTTACCGCCTGGAGTTCGTCCCCCTTCGTCGTTGCTACCACCATGCGGATGAGAATTGCCAGGATCGCACCCTTCAGCACCATTACCGATTCCTTGGTTACAGTGTTGACGAGGTTTTTTGCCTTGTGCCTCAACTCCGGAACGCTGCTCAACTTGCGCTTGTTCTTTTTGTCCCACAGCATACTGTGAAGATATATCTGCAACTTCACCAGTGCTAACTAATGCTTTGTATATCAATGCAGAGACTTCTGCTCTCGTTGCGACCTTTTCAGCATTGATAGACTCGATATTCGGATAATTGACTACGATACCTTGTTGAGTTAGTGCAGCGATCGCATTCCTCACATCACTACGAATGCTGCTAGCATCGGTGTAAGCTGCTAAAATAGTATCCGTGGAACCACTGAAAGTATAGTTGAGTCCGCGTGCAATTGAAAGCAAAATTTCCAGGCGAGAAAGGTTAGCAGTAGGGTTAAATTGATTGCCAGAAGACGTTAAAAAGCCCGTTGTATAAGCTTCACCGATGGCATTATAAGCCCAGTTGCTGCTAGAAACATCATTAAATTTGATGGCATTGCGGATTTTTACCTTTTCAAAGGCTTGACTAATCATCGCCGCAAATTGAGCTTTCGTCACTTGTTCATCTGGACGGAAAGTGCCATCGGGGAAACCTTCGAGAACTTCCATCGCAGCTAACTCAGCAATAAAATCTTTTGCCCAATAATTTGTCGGTACGTCAGAAAACTTGACTTGAATACCGTTAGCGACTCCTACCTCTCGATATTCCATCATCATCTGTGCGAGGTCGAAGTTAGAGTTATCGCTAACATCATTCACCTGTACCAAACTGCCAGGAGCAGCTTTCAAAGCTGCTGCTAAACTGGAACTAAAGGCACTCATTGACTGACGCACGACAGCAAACTCACCTTTGGTAAAGGAAGCGGGATAAACGCTATTTGCTGCAATCGATAAACCTTGTGCTTGAAATTGGCTAACTTTGATTGTTCGAGAACTGCTGAGGAAGCTGACACTTTGATTATTCACTTGGGTGAAATAATCGTAAGTGGTGGTACCAGCGTCAATCATGCCGTTCATGTCTGCATCAACACCGTAGACAGTACGAACAACTTTGTATTCTGTTGGATTTGAGGACAAAATCAGGTTAACCGTTGTGTTTGCCGATAAAGCTTCAAATTCGCTATAGCCAATAAAGCGGTTTTGGGTATCGTACAAGCGTACAACAATGCGATCGCCTGCTTTGAATCCTTTAACAAATTTGCATGATTGTTTAATCTTGTATTTGTAATCACCCAAAAATCGCTCTTTTAAGTAACCTTTGCCACGTTTCGGCTTGATGGATATGCGAGTAATCACTTCCGAAAAGTTACCGGATGGTTGCAAAATCGCAAGGCTGAAACCTTTTGTTTTTGCCTTCACTGAAGAAACACTAGCAGCACTAACTTGAGTACTGCGTCGCACAGTCATAGTTTGAGTGCGTCGCTGGACAGTAGCAGTGGTAGTATTCCGTCGCATCATCGTTGCAGTCACAGCTTGACTTGATCCTTCATCCAGCTTGGCAACTTTTCCCGATTCGTCAGTGCGATACACCCACATTTGCTGTTCACTCGTGACAACTACTTGCCAACCAGGAACAGTAGATTGAGTGCAAATTGCCTCTGATTCTAAACCCAAACAGCCATCTGACCAACTTTGCTTTTGTGCCTTAACAACGCGCAAAGCAGACATTTCTACTTCTGCACGCTGGGATATGTCTTGTAAAACCGCTGATTTGACAGATAAAGGTAAATCCTCTGCTTCCTCGCTAGCCACAAGTTGTTGATTTGGAGAATTATTCAGTTTTTGTTCGGTGGTGGTAGAGAACCCTGAAGCAGCATAAGCCATTGGTGAAGTTATTGCTACGTAAGCAGCAGCAAAAAAGACTTTGCCAAAATGAGCCAAGTAACTTTGATTTTTGTTTTTCATCTCACACCGTACCAACCGGGTAAAAAGTTCAATGGGAAAAAATCTTCCCTCAGCTATTAATCCCGTGGCACGCGAGAAACTAACATATAAATAAATATTTTAGGAAATTTAACATTCGTAGTGAGCGGTTTACCGCTTATATCAAGGCTTTTAACGGATGGGGTAGGTAATCTCTGTCTTGAGTTGGTTGGCAGAAACAGTCATAGGGCAAATATTTCAACTCAACTGCGACTGATTCAAAAATAGCATTTTGTTGTTAACCCATATAGGTCAGAGAATATTACTATTAAATTAAGAAACACTTTATAAATCTTAATAATGACTGTAACTAACCAGCCAACAACAGCGACCTTTGAAAAACTCTTCTGGACTTGGAAGGACTACAAGATTCAGTATACTGTCATGGGTACAGGTCGCCCTCTAGTCCTAATTCATGGCTTTGGTGCTTCGATTGGACATTGGCGGAAAAATATCCCAGTTTTAGCAAATGCGGGCTATCAAGTATTTGCGATTGATTTGCTGGGTTTTGGTGGTTCTGATAAGCCACCGTTGAATTACACCTTAGAAGTATGGGTGGAATTACTTAAGGATTTTTGCACAGCACACATTAGCGAACCTGCGATATTTATTGGTAACTCTATCGGCGCACTTTTAAGCTTGATGGTGGTGGCAGAACATCCAGAAATTGCCGCTGGTGGTATTTTGATTAATTCTGCTGGTGGTTTGAGTCATCGTTCTCATGAATTGAACCCACCGCTACGCATTGTCATGTCAACGTTTAACA
>JBPCQW010000130.1:0-32500 GCA_050997715.1 Hassallia sp. | reverse complement strand
ATGTATATCTACAAGCAATTCGTGTAAATGGTGGCGCTCCCGGACCGATCGCTCGTACAGGTGCCATCATGCATGGTGCCATGTATGAAGCAGTCAATTCAATTGAAAAAACCCACAAACCATATTTAGGAATCATCCCGGCAAATCCAGGAGCTTCTAAACAAGCAGCAGCAGTTTATGCCGCACATGCTGTATTGAGTAGCAACAGTGTTTATCCTTATTCCAAGCAAAAAAGCCAAAGCTTCTTTGACGAACAACTCACCAAAGCAATTACAGAAATTGCAATGAGTGCATCACCACAAAGCATTCACGACGGCAAAACACTTGGATTAGCAGCAGCGCAAGCGATTGTTAATCATCGATCGCACGATGGATATAATGACAACACCCCTTATACTTCGGGAAATCAGCCTGGTGATTGGCGTCCGACAGGTTCTGGCGATGCAGTTACTCCAAATTGGGGTAAACTGAAACCTTTCTCAATGGGGATGATAGAAAAATTTCGTCCGACTCGACCAGCCGGCTTTCAAAGCAAGCAAGCTTTGCTGACGAGTGTGGAATACGCTGCTCAAGTGAATGAAGTAAAACGGCTTGGTGCTGCTAACTCCACTGAACGTACTCAAGAGCAAACCGATATTGCTCTGTTTTGGGCAAACGATCTTGATGGCACATATAAGCCACCTGGACAACTGTATACCTTCACTCAGATTGTTTCTAAATTGAGACAACTAAGCTTTTCCCAAAATGCACGCTTATTTGCACTTGTGGGTTTGGCTTTAGGAGATGCGGCAATTTTGGCGTGGGATGCGAAGTACGACACAAATTTAGACTTGTGGAGACCGGAGACAGCAATTCAGAGAGCATTTGAGGACGGAAATTTTGCAACCATAGCCGACCCAACATGGAAACCTCTATCGCCCAATTTTGATGGTACGCGATTTTCGCCTCCATTCCCGGCGTATGTTTCTGGTCACGCAACTTTCGGAGCGACACATGCCGGCATCTTACGCAACTTCTTTGGTACGGACAATGTTACCTTTACGCTGACATCTGAAGATCCGAGTGCCAGAGGTAATAATAACATTAGGATTACACGGACATTTAATAGCTTCTCCTCAGCAGCTTTAGAAAATGGTCGCAGTCGTGTTTATTTAGGTGTTCATTATCAGTGGGATGCAGATGCAGCTTATGTATCTGGGACAAAATTGGCAGATTTTGTGTTTGAAAACTTTCTAACAGCAGTTTAATTTTTGGCTTGTTAACAAAAAAACACTTTGACAAAGCTATTGTCAAGGTGTTTTTTCACAATAGAAAATACAATTTTGTCCAAAATTCAGCGATGAATCGCTTACTACTGCTATTAAGCGTTACTAGCACTATTAATCAGCTTTTCTCCTTTCAGCATCCGCGAAGCAGCTTCGAGTAAAGCTTCTTCGAGATAAGGTTTAGTGAAGTAACCGCTAGCACCTAGTTGCACTGCCATTTGTCGGTGTTTATCTGCACCCCGCGAAGTGAGCATAGCGATCGGTAGATGGTTGAGGGTAGAGTCTTTCTGGATGCGAGAAAGCAACTCCAGACCATCGCAGCGGGGCATCTCAATGTCGCAAAATACGATATCGCAGGGAAGACCGGAGCGGAGCTTATCCCAAGCTTCCTGACCATCACGCGCCTGTTCTACGCGATAACCTGCTTTGTTAAAGGTGAGAGAAAGCAACTCACGGACTGTAATTGAGTCATCGACAATCAACACTGTCGGGTCAATCTTGGTGACAACTGGTTCTGGTGGAGTAGTTTTTTCCCAGAGACCGAGACTACTTTGTTTTGCCGTGCGTCCTTGGAAGATGTCAATTATTTCTAGCACATCAGCGATCGGCATAATTCGACCATCACCGAGGACGGTAGCACCAGCTACACCAATCGGTTTTGGTGCCGGTCTTTCAAACTGCTTGATCACAATTTCTTGTTCGCTGAGTACCTGATCTATTTGGAGAGCAATCAAGGTATTTGCCGATCGCACCACAATCACAGAAACCATATCATCGTCGCGATTACCACCATAAACGTTACCTCGGCTGAGTAACCGATTGAAAGTTAAAAGTTCTTTCAGCGGTCGGAATGGTAAGGTTGTATCGCGCCAAGATATAAATGATTGTCCTTCGGCATTTGTCTGAATATTTTTTGCAGGTATATCTAAAGTATCTTCCACACCGTCCATCGGGAAGGCAATTCTCGCTTTGTCGGAGACGCAGCACAAAGCTTTACAAATACTCAAAGTCAGCGGCAAGCGAATTGTGAAAGTAGTTCCCTTGCCTACGGTAGAATCAGTAGTAATTGCGCCGCGAATTTCGCTGATAGAAGTGCGAACTACGTCCATACCGACACCCCGACCTGATAATTCATCAGCTTCGTCTTTGGTGCTGAAATTTGGTTCAAACAGCAAGTCATACACCTCAATGGGAGACATGCTTTTGGCGTTTTCTAAGGTAATTAAACCTTTAGCGATCGCCTTTGCTTTAACTTGATCTGTGTTGATACCTGCACCGTCATCCTTGACAGAAATAATCGTTTGGTTGCCTTGGTGGAAAGCACGGACGGTGATTGTTCCCACAGGTGATTTACCTTGCTGTTGCCGCACTTCTGGGGTTTCAACGCCGTGAGCGATCGCATTATTGAGCATATGATTTAAAGGCGTCTTCAAATGCTCTACAATCATTTTGTCGATGAAAGTGTCTCCACCTTCAATTACAAGTTCCACTTGTCTACCATACTTGATTGCGGTGTCGCGCACTCCTCGTTGCAAACCATCGGTAGCTTGAGAAAAAGGCTCCATTCGCGCTTTTGTCAATCCTTCTTGCAATTGGGTAGTTACTTGTCGAAACTGTCGCGCTACCCGGTCGGTTTCATCGGTAATAAAGTCAATGTCACTCGCTGACTCTCGCACCCGCACGATCAATTCAATCATTTCCTGAGAAAGTGTGTGGAAGGGAGTAAAGCGATCCATTTCTAGTTCGCTAAAACCCCTGTCTGTATTTAGGTCACTAACTATCGGGAGAGATTGTTTGTGTTTGCGACTAGCTAATAAAGAAGCTTCCAGAAGCGATCGCTCGTATAATTCTTGCATCCTCGCTCCCACATTTGAAAGTTGTTGTATCTGATGCAACAAGTTGTCTAAAGATTGTCGTTGACGTTCTTGATCCTGTTCTAAGGTGTTGCGATTTACTACCAACTCCCCAACTAAGTTACTCATATCGTCCAGATGCTTCACCGACACCCGCATTGTTTCTTCAAATCTCGCACCACGACGCGGCGGGCGTTGATTTTTACCTATGCTTGATGTTACCGTTGGTGAATGCGATATCGTTTGATCTGCTTCTTTCAGTAGTTTCTCTAAATCACCAAATTCATCTGGTAGTTCGTATGATACAGCTTTAGTATTGACATTATTAACAGCAATTGGTGTTACCGCTGATGCTTTTTCCTCACCCAGTAACGCTTCTAAGTCAGCAAAATCTATGTCTGATATCTCGATATCAGGAGTAGATGTTACTTCCTCTTCTAGTAGTGCTTCTAAGTCGGCAAATTCATCTAAAACAGAGGCTAAATCTGCCGTATCTGTATCTTCTATAGCTTTAGCTTCTGCTCTGATATACTCTAAAGCAGCAGATTCATTCTCGATTATCTCAACTTCTGAAGTTGCCTCATTAAAAGCATCTTCAGATTCTGGTATTTCCAATAAATCTTCATCGTCTGCTATTTCCAAGACAGCTTCGGATGTACTTTCTTGAATAACCGTTTCTGGGAGAACTTCCTGATTTGGATCTAAAAGTAAATTTTCTCCAGAAAATAAATCATTAATTAAATTAAGTTCGGATTCTGCTAAATTTTCATCCAGAGAAAATGGTGTTTCTGTGAAGTTAAAGCTAGCTTGTAAGCTCTTATTTACCTTTGGTGCAAGTTCTATATCTGCCTCTAACTTTGGTTCAGAAGTTTTTGCATTTATATCTATTCCGATTTCTCTGGCAAATAAATCTTGTGATTCTACTAAAGAACTTTCTATAGTGTCAAGCTGGATATCAGTTGAGTCAATTTTTGGTGTATCTTCTATATTTAGGTAATTATCATTGCTATTTTCATCAAAAGCAGTATCTAATAAATTAGTTTTCTCTTCAAATGATTTAATAGAAGCGTCAGATGTAGTAAATTCGAGTTGCGCTTCCACAGCTTCGGGAAGCATCGCGTCCGATAAGTTTTCTGGCTCCAACTTGGTGGTATGCTCTTGGGGGAGCTTGTGAATATCTTGGTGAGATTCGCGATCGCTAAATAGATCCGCTGACTCGGTTGATGTAAATTGAGCAAATAAATCATCATCCACATCCGATGAAAATATCAAATCTGGCTGTAGGAAAGTGATATCTATATCTTCAAGATCAAAATTTTCTTCTGACGCTTGCTCATTGCTACCAAAAATGTCACCTGAAGCCGCAGCAGCAAACAAACTTGCTTCTAACGCTCTGACTGCATCCCGCTCAACTTCTGGATTAAATTCCTGCTTTTGTTCTTCTTCAGTTTCCTGACTCCAAAAGTCGTTAAATTCCTCTTCTGATTGAGAAAATTCTGCGGCTGTTGGGAAGTTTAAAAAATCAAATAAATCGTCTGATTCTGATTTTTTTGTAGATGGTATTGTCTCTTCTTCCGCAACAAACAAACTATCTAAAGAAAAATCTTCTTCCTGGCTTTGACTAATTTTCGGCAGATGATTAGTTTGAGGAACTTCCTCTACAGAATTTGTATTCGCTGTTTCGATAAAAACCTGCTCAAAATTCTTATCTTGCTCAGAAGATAGTTCTTCTATGCTATCCAAGTCATTCACTGACGAAGTTTTCGCTGAGGTAAAAGTTGCATTGATATTCTCAGCTTCTGGTTGAGTTACTTTTCCTAGATAAAATAATTCGTTTTCATTTAGTGTTAATGCCAATAAATCGCTTAATACATCTTCTGATGGTTCATTATAACTAGTTGCCAGTTCCGGCAAATTTTCCTCATAATTATAATTCTCACTAAATTCCAGATTTGTAATAGCTGTTTGTGGAAATAGAGATGCTTGTTCTGGTAAATTATCGTCAAATAACTGCAAAAGAGTTAAATCTTCGGTTGCAGTAGTGTTGGTTTGGTAATTATTGCTGCTAGGTTCTTTTTCAAGGTAAAGTAAATCTGCAAAATCGTTATCAGCGTCCTCAGTGTCATTGCTGATATCAATTGACAATTGACCATCTGAAGTATCATCTAAAATTTCTACTTTTTGCCAAGTTTCATCCAAGTCAGGAGTTTCACCTTCAAAAAAATCCGCAAGAGCATTTAACTCAGCTATTCCTACCTCAGGTCCCTTCAAATCAATGCTTCTATTATTCAGCAATTTCTTATCTTGACTGTCGTTGCGATCGCTTGAGAATATATCGGCAAAATTATCTTGGTCTAGGTTAGCAGATGCGGATAACTCAGTTAAACTGCTGATACTGTCTTCACTATCAAGATTTAATGGTGTCGATAGCTCACTTAAACTGCTGATACTATCTTCACTATCAAGATTTAATGGTGTCGATAGCTCACTTAAACTGCGAATAGTGTCTTGTGGCTCCAGATCGAAAAGCTGTAAACTGACACCATCATCGGCAAAATTATTTTCTCTATGTGCGGCTACATCAAGATTATTCGTGGTGAAAGTGCTAGTTGATATTAAATTTTTATCTGTCGATAGTTGGCTAATAAAATCATCACTTCTTTCTAATAAATCAATTTCTAAGACACTCAAGAGTGCTTTGAGTTGCGGACTGATGGCAATTTCGCTGTCTCTGTTTTGTGTAGCTAATTCCAGAGCTTGTTTAATTTCGGTAATAACAGTTTTTGCTAAACTCAAAAAGCTATTTTCCCCAAGTGCGATCGCATTTCCAGCCGAACGACACAAACCACACCAATTTACAAAATTTAACGATTCACCGAATCTGGCTAACTCGTTACAGCAATCTTGCAGTTTTTGTCGAGTTTCTTGTGTTTGCGATCGCTTAAACAATTGCAACATTTCGCGTAGTTTTTGTATCACCTGAGCCTGAAACTCAGCCACAGTTTTAGTTTCTGGTGCTACATCTAATGTCGAGATTTCCTGCGGTTGAAATTTGTTATTTGATTCTGTATTACTTATTGCTTGATTACTACTTTGTTGTACAAGCAATTCCAAATGCTCATACAACCATTGAAACACCGGCTCGGTTTCCGACATCAAAGTGTTAGCAGCATCTTCAGTTAAACCAAAAGGTCCAGTTAAATGCTCTAACAGCGCTTTCAAAGTATCAGAAACACCGAGAAACAAAGATTCTAACTTTTGGTCAATTTGAACCGGATGCTCTTTGAGAATTTTGAAACAGTCTTCCAGACGGTGAGATGTGTGCTGAATGCTACTCAGACCAAGCATCGCTGCTCCTCCTTTGATAGAGTGAGCTGCCCGAAAAACTTCGTTAATCATTTCGGGGTCGTTCAGGGTACTCTGGAGATTTAACAACCCCTGCTCAATCGTATTCAGGTGGTCTCTTGCTTCTTCAATAAAGTAACCTAAAATGCGCTGTTGTTGTTCCGGCAGCATACTACAAAGTTAGGAGAATGGAGTTAGGAGTTAGGAGTTAGAAGGTAGGAGGTAGGAGTTAGGAGTTAATAACTCATCACTCATCACTTTTTTACCTTGTTTCAAGTGTTTCCACTCGGAAACGTTCAACGGAGGAGATTAAGTCACGGGATACACCTACCAAGTGTTGCAAAGCACCAGAAACTCGCTGTGCTTCTTGGGAGGTTTCTTGCGCTGTGAGTTCCACAGACTGCATTACCTGAGCCACAGCGCGAGAGGTTTCCGTTTGTTCTACAGTGTCAGTGGTGATAGAACGCACAAGAATATCAATGCGATTTGCGACTTGAATGATATTATCAAGCGATCGCTTCGCTTCTTCTGCTAATTTTGTACCTTGAATAACCTGTTGTGTGCCTTCTTCCATTGCCGTCATTACAGAACTAGTTTCGCTCTGAATTTGCCGGACAATTTCTTCAATTTCTTTCAAAGATTTAGCCGATCTATCTGCAAGCTGCCGCACTTCATCGGCAACGATCGCAAATCCTCTTCCAGCTTCTCCGGCTCGTGCTGCCTCAATACTAGCATTCAGCGCTAACAGATTCGTTCTAGAAGCAATTTGCGAAATCAATGCCACAATTTTAGAAATTTCTTGGGAAGATTCCGCCAACCGCTTGACTTTTCGCGTCGTACCTGCTACCGTCTCGCGAATTTCCAAAATCCCCGCTACAGTGTTTTCTACCGCTTCCCCACCTTTAAGGGCAAAAGCGCTAGCTTCACGAGTGACAGTTTCGGCTTCTCGCGCTGCTTCCGCTACCCGCTGAATCGAGTCTGTCATCACTTGCACGGAATTTAAAGTTACTGCCAACTCCTCCGCTTGTCGCAAAGCATCACTAGATAATGCTCTAGCAAAAGTTTCTGAATTGGTGGCTCCTTTTGTCACTTCCCGCGCTGCCACTTTCACCTGTTGGACGATATCCCGCAAATTTTGAATTGTTAAGTTAAAAGCGTCCGCAACTGCTCCTAAGACGTCAGCTGTCACCTCAGCTTGCACCGTCAAATCTCCTCTGGCAGCTCCTTCCACATCATCCAACAGTCGAATCACTTGACGTTGAAGATTTTCTTTTGCCTCCTCTTGCTCATCAGCTTTGCGTTGAGCTTCATTTGTGGTGGTGAAAATGACCTTAGCCATTTCGTTAAAGCTAGCAGCTAGCCGTCCCAATTGGTCTTCAGAATACACCGTGGCTTGAGCGTTGAGATTTCCTTGACGCACCGCATCAAACTGAGTTTGCAGATCGTTAGTTGTGCGCCGAATTTGCTTGAGTGTGAGATTTCCCATAAAGCTAGCTGTACCAAAACTAGCAAGTCCGGCAGCTAGAGCCATTGCCCAGCCTGTATTTCGCACTCCTTCGCGTTGTTGCGGGGCAGACAAGTTAGCCGCGCCGAAACTAACTACAGCGACAACTAGAGCCGAAACAATACCGACAGTTCCAGCAATAATCCATTGTTTTTGTTCCAGGGGAGCATTTTCTAATGGTGCTAATAAGCCTTGCTCGACATTAACAACAGGTTCTACTTTTGAGACATCTGTTTGGGTAAAGACCGGGACTGCTTCTTGCGAACCAGTCATGCTGAAGAGTTCCGAATCGCGATCGCTTCCGTTATCCGACAAGCGATCGTTATTTTCTGCAATTGGCGAAACTTTTTTGCCTATTTTACTACTGGTATCCAATGAACCAGAAGGTATTGACACATCAGCGAAATTAGAACTTCCTCCTGTAATATCAAAACCAGGAATGTTTCCTAAATCGTCAAAGGCATCAAAGTCGTCTAAAAACTCGATGTTATTGCTTTTGGAAGTCTTTCCACTAATTATACTGTTTGTATCTTCCTCATCTGTTAACGCATCTGAGCCAAAGGCAGACTCAAAAGCTTCAAAGTCAAAACTATCGTCATCATTTAATCCGTTTTGCTTCTTAGAAGTTGAGTCTAAATATTCTGACTTTTCCTCAGAAGTAAAATTTCCATTTAATGATGAACTTTTAAAATTATTTTCTTGACTGCTGTATCCCGAATTATTTGTTGGTTTTGAACCATTTTTGCTGGATACTTGGCTCAAAAATAAAGTTTCATCTTCAACATTCTTTAGTTGAGACTTAAACTCTTCGCTGATTAATCCTTGGGTATTTTCAACAATCAAAAAATCAGCAGGTTTTTCTAAGTTCTTACCTGTTGATGGTAAATCAGGCTCTTCAAAAGGCGAATCGCTACTATTCTTATTGCTGTTAATTGGGAAATTTTTCTCAGGATAATTTGCGCCACTTCCTAGCTCTTTACTAGCTTGTGAGATATCTTCTTCCCAGAAAGCTGGCAAATCTAACTTTGATTGTTCCTCCCAATTACTTGAATCTAATTCTGATTCTGGATTCAAGCCAAAAGGATTACTGCCAGCAGTATCTTGCCGATCTACTGACGTACCAAATATAGTACTGTCTGTGGGCATTTCAAATGGGCTACTAAAAGATAGTTCTTCGATCACGTCCACAGCTTGGGGATGCTCACTATAAGAACTTAAATCAAAGTTACTATCTTCATTGCCTGCGCCCATCATACCCTCAGGCTCGCTAGAATTCATCCGCTCATTATCTACCTCGACGATTTGTTCTTCTTGCTGTAGGTATTGATTGACATTTTCAAGACCATTACGAGCAAAACTAATAATTTCTTGATCCTTCGTCAACTGCAAAACTTTTTGATATTCTGATGATGCCACATCGTATTGTTGCAAAACATAGTAGACGTGCCCCCGCAACAAATGGCAGTTAGCGTCATCGGGTAAATTTTGTACCACAGAATCAACTAAGGTGGCAGCAACTTCATAGTTTTGTTGCGCGTATGCCGTACAAGCTTGTTTATAAATTTCTAAGTATTCGTCTATATTTGCTTCCATTTCCTGCCTCCCAATTTCATCCTGCCCACCGCGCACTCCGCAAAATAGCCATTTGATCTAGCAGTCGCAGACACTGATTTTTTTGAGCATCTAATAACCACTCTCCCCGCAAAAAGGGAGCCATAGCATCTGGCACGTTATTTGGTGCGATTAGATCCTGGATGTCAAGCCAGTCCATGCCACCAATTTGTTCTACTGCTAAACCGACTATTGTGTCTTGCTCTTCTATAGCAATCACCGGAATTTCTGCTTTGTCCGTATTTAACGGAGTTACTTGTCCTAAAAATTGACCCAAATCAGCCACCCAAATTACTCGACCTCGTAAATTTAGAGTACCCAAAAGTAAAGGAGAAGCATTAGGAATTGGAGTAATTCTATCGGGACTTAGTTCAATTACCTCGCGAATGCCTATGGCTGGTAGTGCAAACTCCTGATGCGAGGGAATATAAAACCGTAAATGTAACTCACCTTCAGGACTTTCTACTTGAAATTCAGGACGGAAGTGGTCTTGACCGCTGCCTCCTAAAAAGTCCGGTAACTTAACCATGTTTTTTCCATCCTTATCCTCGCAGCAGTTGTTTGACTGTTCCTACCAACTCGGTTGGCTGAAACGGTTTAGCTATGTAAGCATCAGCACCTTGTTTCATACCCCAGTAGCGATCAAATTCTTCCCCTTTAGAAGAACACATGACTACGGGAACGTTTTGGGTTTTTGGATCTGACTTTAGCCGACGACAAACTTCGTAACCATTCATCCTGGGCATGACAATATCTAATACCACTAGATCGGGAGCTGTGGTTTGAATTGCTTCTAACGCTTCTAATCCGTCACTTGCGTGGGTGACTGTTAAGCCACTCGCTTTTAGGAGGTCTGTAATCATCTCCCTTTGTGCCACACTGTCTTCCACAATCAGAACTGTACTCATAAATGCCTAATTTACCTCCTGATGTAGACGTTTCCCTATCTGGAGCATTCCCTGATTTACCCGCAAGCATTTAGTGTATAAATTTATTTTATTTTTCACTAATTTACTAGATAATATCGTTTTAATCGGGCATTGGGCACGCTCGCAATTTGAGGAGGGGGAAAGGGTAAAGGGACTCATGGTAAGAAAGAAGAAATATTTCTCCCCATCCTCCCATCTCCCCATCCTCCCATCTCCCCATTCCCCATTCCCCATTCCTCATTCCCCATTCCCGCTGATTGTGTGATATTATCTTTTACTCGATCTGGGATGGGATCAACAAGTCTTACGTTTTGGTTGTGTCGCCAAACAACACTATAGTTGAGATATTTTTCTACAAGCATCACTAATTCTGTGTCTGTAAATGGTTTTGTTAAATAATCTGTTGCCCCAACCATCCTTGCTCTAACGCGATCAATAAATGCATTTTTACTACTTAGCATGATAATCGGCACGAGCCGAAATGCTGTTGAATGTCGCAGCATTCCACAAATTTCGTAACCATCCAACTCTGGCATGGTTATATCGCATAAAATTAAATTTGGCTTGATTTGAAAAACACAGGCGATCGCTTCTAGGGGGTTGGTGAAGGCGATCGCTTCATAACCAAGTGGTTTCAAAATAGACTCTACAGTCTCACAAATCGTAACCGTATCGTCAATACAGAGTATGCGTGCCTTTTGTAATAACTCTTGTTTCCTCTGTTGTATTTCCGTAACCGTAGATGTACTTGAATATAGTAGATGCACGCAACCTTGTTGCACGTATGGATATATTGCTTTAGCAACTGTCAAAACGTCTCGATTCAGATACCGAGCCAATTGACGCAAAGATGTTTTACCATCAACCCACTGCTGTAACTTATTCACCGTTGCTGCTGGCAGTGAGGAGCGTAGTTCAGTTATATCAGCAAGCACCGGAAATTGATCGGGAGATTGAATATGCGGGTAAAGCAACTTCCACTCTTGCACCTGCTTCATAATTTTGCTGACAAGCGGAGCAATCTCTAAGGTAGTTAATTGCGGGGCAAATACCGAACCCAAATCGAAAATGAAGCTACCTTGATGTAAACTCAGCAAGTCAAACAAAGTCTCATGCACCAAGCGGTGGATAATAGTTTGCGCTACTTTTGGTTGAATAATATTCCGCTCTAAAAGGCTCCAAAGATAGCTGTACTCTGGAGCATTTAGTGTTTCTAGGTAAGCAAGTTGTACTTTGTCAAGTGGTGTCTGGACTCGGTAATGCCGCAAGTAATCGGCAATTCTTGTCAAACTGCTGTCGCTATCTTGGCAATAAATAATTTGACCATTGAGAAAAAATACATACCAAGACTGTTGTTTAAACTCAGACCAAGAACCCTGTCTAATTACTTCATCTAAACTAAGTTTGTTGCTATTGTGACAGCTACGGGCTTCTACAAATAATTGCCCTGTTCGCTGCCCTAACTCAATTAATTGCAGAATACTACGAATATCAATTTCATTTAAATTTCCCTGCATTTAGCCAAAAGGCGCTCCTTGTCATTTTATTTACATTCAATGTTAATTTTGCCCTTTTTTTCAATGTTTCAAACAAACTGAAAAAAGAACCAACTGCCGTTGCTTATACAACATAGAGACGGGCATTATATTAATCTGGGTGGAAAAATTTTCATATCCTGAGATTTTTGGGCATAGACGCAAAGCGGAAGGACTCGCCCTAACTTCAAACTTAACTTTGTTTAATATACTTTTACAATGTTAGTGATAACACGGTAGTCATCACAACTGTCATCAGTACAAAATGTAAAGACGCGACAAGTTGATTTTATAAATATCAAGACGAAATCTCGCGTCTATAAATAGTTTTGTTTGTCTTATTTTCCTATGTATGTGAAGTGAGACAAATTTACGCAATTATTTAACGTATAGCCCAATACAGGGCATTAAGTGCATCAAAAGGAATAGCGGTGTGCTGTATTTAGCAGAAGTACAAAAACAAAAAGGCGGCTTACTCGGTGGTGGTTCTAAAGCAGAACTGAAATTACTGGCTTGTCAACGGACAGACCAAAATTGGAGTAATGTTTCAGAAGAAGTGATTGCAGCTGAAGACGCTAGCAAATTAAACGACGGCGCACTGGTGCTGGTTGAATTGAATCCTCAGCGTCAAGTGCAGAGAATTCAAGAAGCAGGGCGTCCGCTAGTTAATATTTTGCAGAATTTTTCTCGCCAAGTAGAAAAATTTAAGCTCAAAGAAGAAGAAATCGACCAGTGGAAAGAGTCACTGACATTTCAGGCACAAGAGTTAAATCGCCGCGAAATGGAAATGGAAGCGCGTGCGGAACAACTGCAACAAATGGATGATGATTTTCAACGTCTGGAAGCCGAAAAGCAAGAAGTTGATACTTCAATTCAGGAAATAGAACGGTTGCGAGAAGAATTTGAGCGCAATCGTCACGAACTAGAAGGTGCTTGGGAGCATTTGCGCGGTGAGCAACGTCGCTTGCAGGAACATCAAGCAGAATTCCAGCAAGGGAATGTTTTGGATGAGGAGCAAAGCCGGGTGTTGAGCGAGTTGCTCGATCGCCTAAAAAGTCAAGTTGCTCCCATTGAAACAGTGCGTGAGGATCTTAATTTTGCCGATGGTATGGTGGAAAGTCAGCAAGCTACTCTTAACCCACACTGGCAACAATTAGAATCTCTAAGAACTGCGGCTACTCAACAGCAAGCGGAAATTGACCAGCTAGAGCAAACAAAGTGCGATCGCCAAATTGAATGGCAACAAGTCCAAAATGCAGTCTTGCAGCATACAGCAGAGTTGAAAATTTATACAACATCTCTTGTAAACAAACAAGAGTGCGCTCGGATGCTTCAACAGCAGTTACAACACCAGGAAGATTTACACCAGCAAATTGAATTTTTGGTGGCTATTTCTGGGGATGTGGTTTTTGGCGAGCAGGTTGATGTCGAAGCTTTGGAGAAAATGCCGCTAGAAGAATTGCAACAAACAGTGCAAGACTTACATGAAAAGTTGCAAATTGACTCTAGCTTTGTTCACGAGCAAGAAGTAGAACTTAAATTTAAACAAGACACTATAGATGAACTACAAAATAACTTAAATCAAGCATCTGACAATGACCATATGAACTTAGAAATGGAATTGGCAGATGAAAAAGACTTATACCAGATGTTGAATGAAACATTGGTGGGACAACGCCGCAGTTTGTTAGAACGGCACGAGTCTTTTAAACAATACCAAGCGGTATTGCATCGCCGACAAGGACAATCTAATGAGGACGAGCAAAAAATAGATTTAGTACCAATTTTGCGGCAAATGGAGGCACAGCAACAGCAACAGTCGGAGGAGTTGCAAAACTTGGAACGTGAGATTGAAGAGATACGTTCTCATATTGAGCTAGCCGAGGGAACCCTGAATAATCAAATCCAAGAGCAAGAACAGAAGCACCAAGAACTAAAAGTCTTGGAAGAAAAGTTGCAACTGTTGCGAATAGCTACTGCTGAATATTGGGCTAAAGTTAATGTTTATCAAGAAACGCTACAACCAATTCAGGATTCTTTGGATGGTTTACGCCACAAGCTGCAAAGCATGGCTGAATCTTTGACTACAGTACAGCAAACTGGTGATTATCAACTTCAGACTATTACGCAGATGCGCCAAACTATTTTAAGTTTGATTCAACCAGAATTGTTAGCGTCTTAAAAGTTAGGAGTTGGGAGTTGAAGAAGGTTGTGAACTCAAAACTTAAAACTCATAATTCATCACTCCTAACTCCTAACTATTTAAAATAAATCCAATCGTTTTCTACTTTCGCGATCGCACCCCCAGGAAATGGATCGGTTTGCGATCGGTTTGGTGCTGTAATTAAAGCTGTTAGTTTTTCAATTTGCTGAAAACTAGGCGCACATGGAAGTATCTGTTGTAAACAGTAACGCATAACCCGACGTTGCAACGCCAATGGTGCTTTCTCCAAAATGCCACGATTCAGTTTTAAAGGGAGTGCAAACCCCGCCGGTACTGGGTCCTGAAGTATCTCCTCTTGTCTCCTTGTCTCCCCATCTCTTTCCATCATCGCCTGACAGCGCAAGCGATGGGCTGCTTGTTCTAAATATTCGACTTCCGCTTGCAGAAGTTCGGCGGTTTGAGCTAAAGCTGATTCAACTTGGGGGTTGAAATTTTCTTGCAAATATGGTAGTAATTCTTGGCGAATGCGGTTACGGGTGTACTTCAAATCTTCATTAGTAGAATCTTCCCAAATTGGTAGTTGAAAGTCTTGACAAAATTCTCCTGTTTGGGCACGAGTGATTTCTAAAAGTGGACGCACTAACATAATGTTATCGGTTAATGGGCGTTGCCAAGTTAAAGCTTGCAAACCATCAGCACCAGTACCACGCATTAAATTGTAAAGAAGAGTTTCAGCGCGATCGCTTGCTGTGTGACCCGTAACGATATAGTTGTAATTATGTTCAAGTGCGATCGCACTTAAGGCTTGATACCGCCAGTTGCGTGCGGCAGCTTCACTATTTAACGCTTCGTTAGCGGTTTCTAAATAAAAGGATATTTTCCAACTTTCGGCTAAATTTTCTACATGATTGGCATTAGCTTGCGAGTCAGCACGCCAGCGATGATCGCAGTGAGCAATACCTAAATACCATCCCCATTTTGGTTGTAAATCTAACAGTAATTTGATTAAACACAGAGAATCTTGCCCACCGGAAACCGCAACTAATAAGCGTTGATTGCGTTCAAATAGACGACGCGATCGGATGGTGCGATGTATTTTTGCATGGAGAGGAGTCCAAAAAGAGCGGCTCATTATTGATTAATAACGGACGATTGAAATCGCGTTTACACAAACGAAGTCCGCGCAGGCAAACTAAATCAAAGTAATTTTTTGATGTAGGCTTTGTGTATAGATATTATGTCTCACGCAAAGGCGCAGAGGCGCAAAGAAGAACGCTAATTAAAAGAATTTGTCCTAATTGTTATACATAAAAACGCATTTAGCCCACGCAGGTGGGCTTTGCTCGTATAGCCCCAGACTTATACTCTGAGGGCATTATGAGATTTTTAGGGTTTACTGATGTTGAATTTGTTTGAGTTGCTGACGAAGGTCGTCAAAATGTGGTTGGTACTTTTAAATGTCTAAAACTTTCAGAATCTACAGATATAACTTCATTCGGTTTCAGCGGTTCAAATCCATTTCCCATAACAATCTCCTGGAACTAAATCTATAATTCCCAAGAGATAGCAGTTAATCTCAAAAACAACTCCCAACTGCCCTCTCTTATTCCTCGGCGTCCTTGGCTTCTTGGCGGTAGCCTGCCGCAAACCGCTACGCGTCTACGTTAAAAATTTCCCCTCTTACATAAGAGGGGAAAAACAATAGTATTCCTAAAAAAACCAACCGTAAGAATGCAAACCTTTGCCCAAAAGATTCACACCCAAATAACAAATCCAAACAACAACAAAGCCAGTAGATGCTAAAATTGCTGGACGACGCCCTTGCCAACCACGAGTAATTCTAGAGTGAAGATATGCCGCAAATACTAACCAAGTAATTAGCGCCCAAGTTTCTTTCGGGTCCCAACTCCAATAAGTACCCCAAGCTTCATTTGCCCAAACTCCACCAGCAATAATGCCAATTGTTAGGAGGGGAAATCCTAACCCAATGATGCGATAACTGATATTATCTAAGGTTTCGGCAAGGCTGAGGCGCTGGGGTGTAAGGGTTTCTTCGGAATTTGGGATTGGTGTTGCCAGTACTGTATCCAAAACTGCTGTGCCGTTACCGTTGCTATTACGCTCATTACGAGCAAAGCCATTATTTTCTCCAGCGTATGTTGGTTGTTCAGAAATCAGTTCACCAGCTTTATGCAAGCGGTAGCCGTTGCTGCGATAACCACCAGTACCGACAGAACTACCTTGTAGTTGAATATTTTCACCGCCAGTCACGAAAAGAAATGCGATCGCTAACAGCGAACCTACCATCAAAGCCGCATAACTAAACATCATCACACTAACGTGCATCATCAACCAATTCGACTTCAGTGCAGGCACTAAAGGTTCTGATAATCGCATTCCTGATGGCAGTGTCAGGGTAGCAAAAGCGCTGATGCACATTGCTACAGGTGCTGTAAAAACCCCCACCAAGCGACTGCGGCTAGTGTTTTCCGCAATTAAATGGACGGTGGTAATTCCCCAAGTTAAGAAAAATAACGATTCATAAAGATTGCTCAAAGGAAAATAACCAGCTTCGATCCATCGCGCTCCCAGTAGCGTGGCTATACACAAATTAGCGATCGTCATACCAGATGTTCCCAAAGCGGCAGTTGCGGACAGATTCGGAAAAGCTGCCCCAACCCAATAAACCAGCATCGTGAGAAATAAAACGGCAAAGGAGGCATTGTCCAGCCAGTTCTGGAGTACAACCAGATTCATAGAGTATTCTCCCCAGTGGATTCAAATAAAAAATGGATTCAGACTTTATTGATCCTATCTGTTTCTGGAAAATATAGAGACAAGGGCACAAGGAGGACAAGGAGGACAAAGGGGACAAGGAGGACAAGATGAATTTTCTTCTCCCTCATCCCCCCTCTGCCTTACGGAGTGGGTGCAGTTGTCGGACTAGGTAAAGGTGCTGGCTTATCACCTTTTTTCAATTCGATAAAAATGTCGTAGCGATTACTATGACTGTTACTAACGGCAGATGTTATCCCAATTGAGCGTGTTGCTTCTAATACAGTTTCTTGATTGGAGAACAACGTCGGTAGGGGAAAATTTTTCACCGTGCGTTCCACATCTAAGAAAAACTGACCGTTTGTCGGATTAGGATCTGAAGGAACTGTTTTTTGAAATGGGAAAGTAGTAGCTAATGTGTTGTTGGGTTTAGGAACAATTTTATTGGTGACAGGAGCACCCATAATTAAAAAAGCGACATCATTATCTAACCAGCCGTGGGTAGCAGTTAAGGTTCCATAAGGTCCAATCCAATTGACAGCAGGTTTATCTGCTATTATCGTGGGTTGAATCTGGAATTGATATTGATTTTTCATAATGTCATCCAGACGTTTTATTGATGCTTCAGCATAAGCGCGATCGCTTGCTTGTACCATGAATACAAATGCCGCACGAAAATCTTCTTTATAACCTTCTTTCGCAATCGATGGCATTACCGAAATTGAAAACTCACCACCCATCCAACTTAATAAATCACGATCTAAATCAAGTTCATTATTGGTGAGTGATTTAACTCCACTTCTAATTGTTTCTGGTGGTATGGGTGAAAGTGGATTAGAGTGAGATGTTAAAACATAATCTGTCCACATTCGTTTGAGATTACCTCCAGAAAGCATCATTAAGGTTTCTGCTGGTAAGAGGTTTTGCATATTCCCAGCGTTGTTTTCTACCGCTAGGGTACGTTGACTATTCGGATTTAGCCAAGAAACGCTTTTTAAGCGTATTCCTTCTGACTCTAAGGTAATTGTCCCCGCTAAACCTTGATTATTTTGAAGTTGAGCCAAAACTTGAGCGGGCAAAGGACGATTTGGAGAAGCAGCCGCTATCTTAGCAGCTATCGGCACATTTACATAAAACTGGGCGAAGGGTTGGTAATTAGCAATTTTCGAGAAATTATCTGCAAACCCACCTGTTGTAGCGAGTGTTGTTTTATTTTTATAAGCATCAATCGCTCGTTCTGTGGCTTTAGGATTATCAGTAATGACTAAGAAACGTTCATCTAGTAGGGCAGCGGAAAAGTTTTCTTTACTTTGCCCTTCGGTTTGTTTGATGGCAATTCCTTGATAGGTGCGATCAACTAATTTGCCGCCTTTGAGCATTTTGGGTTGTGCCAAAATGGTTTTAGCAGTTTGTGGGTTTTTTATCGGCAAAACCATCACCATCGACTGCTCTTTGGTAGCAATTCCATCAGTAGGTGCATTTTTTTTCATGTCTGGGGCAAGAATGGCAATTGTAACTTCATTGCCTACCCAAGGACTGATATCTTTTTGGAAATCGTAGCCGTTATTAGTGAGAAAGCGATCGCGCAACTCTATTAAATACTTATCTAGTTCTCCTTGGGTTTCTTTTGTGCCAAAAGAGCGCAATTTATGCCATTGACTGGCATCGGTGGTTAAAGAAACCGCAAATAAGGCATCTTCAGGGATAATATTTGCACCCACCGGCAAATCTCTGGAAAATAATTTTCCCTGAGTTAAAACGCAGAATGCTGCACTCCCCACACCAATCAACAACCCGGCAGATGAAAGCGTTAGCACCAAAGACGGTTTCTTTTTTTTCTGCGTTGATAAGACAGATACAACAGGTAGTGCCATTGAAACCTAACACCTCATAATTGCGAACTCATTATTTGCTTGAATTAGTACAGTAAACTAAAAGATTTACTCTTCTTCAGGACAATTAATTACATTGGTTTCTCTTTACTGAGAGTTATTAACACTTTGGTAATCGACATAAAGCATTGTTTTTTCAAATTACTACTGTTTCATAAGTGGTGGTTTTGTAGCGAGTTACCCTTTTTTACAGTATGCGCTTAATTTTGGACGACGGTTGCGCTTTTTACCCTATAGATGTCCCTTGGAAGGGTGAAAGCAGCTTTCACCCTAAGGGGTAGATTCTCGTAGATTGGACGGTGAGGGCCATTATAAAGTGTCCGGGCAATAAATTCGTCACTTCAAGCACTATGAAGATATACCTAACGTGACAAAGCTGCAAGTGTTTAGCTGCCTCACGCCCTATTTTTACAAGAAAGGCAGAGGGCAGGAGGCAGAAGGCAGAAGGGAAGAAAAACTAATAAAAACTTTAGTTCTGGGTTTGAGGTCCCAGTAAAAAAAAAGAATTATACCGAGACGCGTAGCGCGAGGTATAAAGCGTCATTGCTTCAATCCCATGTTTTTAAACGTGGGTTTCCTTCTGCCCTCTGCCCTCTGCCTTCTGCCTTCATGAAATAAATTTTCTGTGTTGTATTTATCTGTTAGAATGCCAGATGAATCAACTTTCCCGACTTTATATAAATAAATATTGCAATTTTAAGAGTTAGATTTACGCGCATAGCGATCGCATGTCCCAAACCAGCCTGATTTTTTTGATGATAACTAACAATTGTTTTGAAATCATCACAAATTAAATATTCATGACTTGTAGAATGATTTTCCCTGAAATAATCCCTAAATTGCTTTGATGAGTTCGTAGTGAGGACTGAAGTTTTTACTACAAAAATCTTTTCTTATAACTAACTAATTAAATGCGTGGAAAACTGTATCCTATCTTGCCAATATTCGCAAGAAAATATAGAATTTCGCACACAAAAATAATTTTTAATTCTCCATCTGCGTAGCGTTAAACCTTACCATTAACAGAATTTAGCTGCATTGGTCCCAAATATTTTGTTAAGTAAGGCGAAAAAACTTCATAAATTAAAGTCAGAGGCTGTCCGTGATGCCAAAACAAATAGTGACGACCCCAAAAAGGTCCATTGACACCAAAACCTAACTGTAACGCATCTGAGTAACCGTAATAAACTCCTTGCACATCGCGATATAACTCTGTACGCAGACGAGCCAAACTTGCCCAAATAGGTAATGAACGGTTTTGCAAATACTCATCTACATGAGACGCTTCCCACCATGAAGTAGCATATGCCAATCTTTGACCAGAAGCGGTACGCAGCCAAACTTGTCGTCGCAGCCGTGGTTCTGGGACGGCTTGGATTAGGTCGGGAGCATTATCCAAGTCCATGCCAATTAATGACATGTCGATGACATCCACTTCAGTTGGCTCACCTGTAAGCAACTCCAAGTGCCGTGTGGGGGAACCGTCACCTAAAAGTAGCATTTGCCAAGTCGGTGCTAGCTTCGTGTGTGGCAGACCTTTTTGAATAGCTTCTGCGTCACCTTGCCAAATTGGAGAAAGACGATGCCACCCTGCGGGTAGTGTTAAGTTGTTTGTCGATTTAAAAGTAGCAGTCAACGTTTTTACAAAACTTCACCTATCTATATGAAAGCATAAAAAATATAAAACCATAAAAAACCACCGCCCTGGTGGGGAGGTGGGAGGGACAAGGGGGAGTAATAACTTCTAACCCCATATTAAAAAATGCGGATGGTGAGACTCGAACTCGCAAGGGCATTGCCCACACGCACCTCAAGCGTGCGCGTATACCAATTCCGCCACATCCGCATAAGTTGTCTGAAGATAGAATATAGCATAAAAAAATAAATATAGTAAAGTAAGAGCTAATTTCCTAAAAATTTAATTTATTTAAGTGTACGGATTCAAAAATTTTCCGAATGCGGATATCAGACTGACAGAAATTTAGCAGTTGCACAAGAGATATTAAATAGGGTGTGGCAAGAAGTGCTGCCAAGAAGCTTCCACCCGGAAGTAAAACCGCAGAAAAAGCGCTCTTACTGCCTTGACTCGGCAAACTGACATAGATTAATAACATTCGTGTTGCTAGTCTAGTTAAGACCCTTAGAGGTAGGCTGCCAGATCCTGATCGCAACGCTCATTGGATGAGGCTTGGGAATCTCCTGTCATAATTTGCAATAAAACGAAAGCGTTGTTTCAAATTGGATAGGAGAGAATGTCAATCTATTGGTACTGATATCGAAGTTAGAACATGAAGTTTGATAAAATATTAATTGCCAATCGAGGAGAAATTGCGCTTCGCATTCTCCGTGCCTGTGAGGAAATGGGGATTGCTACTGTTGCAGTTCACTCTACAGTTGATCGTAATGCTCTCCACGTCCAACTTGCCGATGAAGCGGTTTGCATTGGTGAACCTGCCAGCGGTAAAAGTTATTTGAATATTCCCAACATTATTGCTGCGGCACTGACGCGCAATGCAAGCGCTATTCATCCGGGTTATGGCTTTTTGTCAGAAAATGCCAGGTTTGCAGAAATTTGTGCAGATCATCATATTGCATTTATTGGTCCATCTCCGGAAGCAATTCGCTTAATGGGGGATAAATCCACGGCAAAAGAAACCATGCAAAAAGCTGGGGTTCCCACTGTACCCGGTAGTGACGGGTTGGTAGAGTCTGAGGAAGAAGGATTAGCGATCGCTTCACAGATCGGTTATCCACTGATGGTCAAAGCCACAGCTGGTGGTGGTGGACGCGGTATGCGTTTGGTACAAGATAAAAGCGAATTTGTCAAGCTTTTTCTCGCAGCCCAAGGCGAAGCCGGAGCCGCTTTTGGTAACTCTGGCGTTTATATAGAAAAATTTATCGAACGTCCGCGCCACATTGAATTTCAAATTTTGGCGGATAATTACGGTAATGTCATCCACTTGGGCGAACGGGATTGCTCAATTCAGCGTCGCAATCAAAAGTTACTAGAAGAAGCTCCTAGCCCTGCTTTAGACCCAGATTTGCGAGAGAAAATGGGAGAAGCTGCCGTCAAAGCTGCCCATTTCATTAACTTTAGTGGCGCAGGTACAATCGAGTTTCTCTTGGATAAATCCGGTAAATTCTACTTTATGGAAATGAACACCCGGATTCAAGTTGAACATCCAGTTACTGAGATGATTACCGGCATAGACTTGGTTTGCGAACAAATTCGGATTGCTCAAGGTGAAAGACTCAAGCTCAACCAAGAGCAAGTAGTGTTGCGGGGTCATGCGATCGAATGCCGCATCAACGCCGAAGATCCCGACCATGACTTTCGCCCAGCCCCCGGACGTATCAGCGGCTATCTTCCCCCTGGAGGTCCCGGTGTTCGCATTGATTCCCATGTTTACACCGATTACCAAATTCCTCCCTACTACGATTCGCTCATCGGCAAATTAATTGTTTGGGGACCAGACCGCCAAACAGCTATTAACCGCATGAAACGGGCATTACGCGAATGTGCAATTACCGGATTACCTACAACTATCGCCTTTCATCAAAGAATTATGGAAAATCCCCAGTTTTTGTCAGGTAACGTCTACACCAATTTTGTGCAGGAGATGAACAATAGCTAGGGAATAGGGACTGGGCACTAGGGACTGGCGACTGGGGACAAGGGGACAAGGGGGACAAAGACGAATTACCCATGCCCTATGCCCCATGCCCCATGCCTGTCTAGACACGAGACATCATGGTCAGCAGCCCTTGCTGACCTAGAAGAATTTCTCGCAACAAACTGAGAATTCCTACCCAGATGATCGGGGTAATGTCTACTCCGCCTATAGGTTGTACAATCTTTCGCAATGGCACTAAGAAGGGTTCGGTGGGCCAAGCAACCAGATTAAAGGGCAAACGATTTAAATCTACTTGGGGATACCAGGTAAGAATTATCCGGAAAATAAACAGCAATATCATCAGTCCCAATAGTAGACCGAGAATCCAAGCAGTAAGGTTAACACCAGTCATTAGTTTGAGCTACTCTCCGTGCAGATAGAAAAAATTTTAAGCTTTGTAAAGCACTGTTTATAATTTTATTTCAATCAATCACAAGTATTTATACCCAATTACTCGTAATTTGTAATTCTAAAGCCCTTATGGATACTCAGTTGATTGCCTACTGCTAGCGAGCCCGTGTTTATAATATTTTATCTGAATCCAAAGCGCCATAACCACAAGCTTTGACTCCTCCGCGCGGTTAGATAACCGAACATCGAAGCGCAGTTGATTTAATTATTGGTTAACTTAGTCACTAAGTTTAGCAGTTAATGGTTGGAGGCTTTTCAAGGAACTGATACAACATTAGAATTATGATTAAGAGTGTAAATTCATGTTGAAATCTATGACGCCTTCTTTAGCAAATTTCCTTTGGAGTCTTCTGTTGGGTGGAATAATTGTTGTTGTTCCGGCGACTGTTGGTCTGATTTTTATTAGCCAAAAAGATAAAATCCAGCGTTAAGAACACTTGCAGGAGTCGGTTTGATTCTCACAAGCAATTATTTGTTAGCGAAATACTTGGTTGCAATTGGAACAGCGAGTCCGGAAATGCGAGTCAAAGGTATACTTAGCTAGCAGATAAATATTATCAATGTAGAGACGTGACCTGATCGCGTCTCTACATTAATATTTTCTCTCTGATTAGACTAATGATTTTAATCGCTAACATAGATGTGATATTAGGAAAATAGCAATGATAAATTTTGGGCTGAACTCAGCCAGTTTCCTGGCTCAGGTAAATGTGGGAGCAACTCCAGCCACTTTCCTAGGAATTTTCCTGGCTGTGGCTGGGGCAGCTCTGTATTTTCTCCGCTCTGTGCGTCCAGAACTGTCAAGAGACCAAGATATCTTTTTTGCAGCGGTGGGCTTGCTGTGCGGGTTTATTCTTATCTTCCAAGGATGGCGTCTAGACCCGATTTTACAATTTGGTCAGCTACTTTTGGTTGGTACAACTGTGTTTTTCGCAGTTGAAAGTATTCGGTTGCGAGGTATTGCGACTGAGCAAGCCAAGCGGAATACGAAAATTGTCGATGATGGTCGAGATGTCAGCGAAAACTATTCTTATAATCGCCGCTATAAGGCTGAGGTGGATGCAGAGTTAGAACCACTGCCTTATGATGATTATGAAACGGAACGCCCACGCGCTCGGATTCGCGGTAGTAGGGACGATCGCTCCAGAGGCGATGATTATTACACTGATGAAGCACCACGTCGTTCAGAACGCCGTAATACTCGCGAAAAACCAGAAACCACAGACAAACCGCGTCGTCCTAGTTCGCGGCGTCCTGTAAATCCTACCCCAGAAATAACTGAAGATGACGAATGGGGTTCTTCTTCTCGGCAAAAAGTTGATGACTGGGACAATTCTGGTGAGGTGAGAAAACCTGCGCGTCGTGGTGGTAATGGTAATTCCCGCCCGGAAAGCACTGAAGAGCAGACTCCCAGAGCAAGAAGAAGGCGAGCCTCCGGAGGAGGAGCTTCTCCTTACGGAGACGCTACGCGAACGCTAACGCCTAATGACTCACCTGTGCGTAGAGAACGCGAAGATGATGCAACCCCAACTGAATATGTAGATTACAAACCGCTTGAACAGCCAGATGAATCCGATAATTCGACTAAATTTGATGATATTTAATAAAGCTTAGGTGAATGTCGCAATTCTTGCGACGAAAAACATTTGAGGTGACAAAATTTACACCTATAATTTGGCTCCAAAGACGATTTTATTGGAGTCTTATCTTTAGCTTCACAAGCTTACTTGTATCCTGTGATTCCGGCGTTATCCCCTTTGCTTCCAATTCCCTCAACAGTCGCTACACTGAAGAGCAACCGACTTTAAGTGGAAATGGTCGCTTTTTAGCGTTTGTCTCAAATCGCAATGGTGTTCACCAACTATTGGTGTATGACTTACAACAACAACAATTTATTCCAACACCCCGCTTAAACCGAGCAGATACAATTGCTGAAAGTCCAAGCCTGAGCTACACAGGGCGTTATATTGCTTATATTACTAGCGACCAAGGTAGACCAGTTGTGGCACTTTACGATCGCGCTACCCAACAATCGCAAATCCTCACCCCAATCTATCGGGGCTGGATCAGAAATCCTCATCTCAGTCCAGACGGACGTTATGTTGTATTTGAAACCGCAAGCCGTGGTCAGTGGGATATTGAAGTACTAGACCGGGGACCAAATATTGAGTTAGATATTCCTAATGGTGCAACTGTACCTGCACCTTGAGGGGGAGAGGGGGAGATGGGGAGACAAGGGGACAAGGGGACAAGGGGACAAGGAGACAAGGAGACAAGGAGAATAATTTTTGACTCTTGACTCTTGACTTTTGACTTTTGACTCTTAACTCTTGACTTTTGACTAATATATGAAACGCTTTATTTTTATACCTGTGTTGGCATTAACAGGCTTATTGAGTGGCTGTGTTGGCTATCCTCGCCTGTTAAGTTACCCTTTTGATCCGGGGGGTCGAAGTCTTAATAGTTCAGCTTCAGAATTAAATCCGCAAATTTCGGGTAGGTATATTGTTTTTACTAGCGATCGCCGGGGCAGCCAGGATGTGTATATGTTTGATATGGTGACTCGCAATTTAATTGATTTGCCTGGTTTAAATTCGTTGGACGCGATCGCTTCTCATCCTAGTGCTGACGATGATGGTCGTTTTATTGTCTTTGTGGCTTCTCGTCAAGGGCGATCGGCTATATTTCTATATGACCGGGAAACACGTCAATCGCGCAATTTAACTGCTAATCTTCAAGCGGAAGTCCGTAACCCGACAATTAGCGCTGATGGTAGTAGAATCTCCTTTGAGTCTAGTTTTAATGGACAGTGGGATATTTTTGTCTATGACCGTTCTGGACAGCGTTTGAATATACCTTAAAAATGGGACTGGGGACTGGGGACTGGGGACTGGGGACTGGGGACTGGGGAATAAGGAAAAATTTCTCCCTTGTCTCCCTTGTCTCCCTTGTCTCCCTTGTCTCCCTTGTCTCCCCCATTTGCCTTAGTGCCTAGTCTCTAGTCTCTTCTGCTTGTTGAACAGCTTCAATAAGCGATCGCACTTGTTGAGTTCCTTCTGAAGACTCAAATGATAGTGGGAATTTACCTTTAGATATCATTCGCAAACCTAAGGGGGCAATATTCAGCAATCCTCTTAAGTCTTTGAAGTAATTACCAACTACATGTAAGCCAAATTTACGTTCATCAATCCAGCCACCTTCTTTAACTAAGTCTATCAATACCTTGCGGTGGCGAATTGAACGGCTGTCGCTTGCTTGTTTGCGATCAAGAATTTCCTGTTTAATTTTAGTGATTTGTTCGAGTGGGGCTACATCCATCGGACAAACACTATTGCAGTAAAGACAACGAGTACAGCCCCAAACACCTTTAGTATCTTCGTTGTAATTTTCTAATCGATTTTCAGTATCGCCATCGCGGGAGTCTGCGACCATGCGGTAAGCTTTGGCAAGAGCATGGGGACCGACAAAATCTGAGTTGACTTCAAGGGCATTGCATTCAGAGTAACAAGCTCCACACATAATACAATTGCCAGTTTGATCGAGAAGCGATCGCTCTTGTGGTGTTTGCAAAAATTCTCTTTCTGGAACTTGTCGCCCTGCCGCACTGACATAAGGAGCAACTGCCTCTAGGTTATCCCAAAAACTGCTCATATCCACAACTAAATCTTTAATCACCGGCATATTACCCAACGGAGCTATCGTGATTTCGGGAATAGCATTTGCGTTACTTGCCGGCGTTGGGATATTTTGTAATCTGGCAATTTCGCTTCTGAGATTTTCCTTACAGGCTAAAGCCGAACGTCCATTGATTCGTATAGCGCAACTACCACAAATAGTATTGCGACAATTTTTGCGATAAGCTAAAGTCCCATCTTGCTCCCATTTAATTTGATTGAGACAATCCAGAATTGTATTGCCCGGTTCTGCCTCTAAATGGTAAATTTGTACCACAGGGGATGAATTTTCTGTCTGCCGAATGACCTTAAAAAGAACTTCCATTTCCACCAACCAAAGTCTTAAAATTATCTTGCCTGACTAGTAAATCATGAGTACATGCATATTCCTTGCACTCATTGACCCATACTCATATAGCCCTTAATTCAAAGCCAGCTGTTAATTGACTGATGATAAAAGAGCTACTGATCATAGTTCAAGGATAACCAGAAAAATCTTAGTTCTCTAAATGCCGAATCCTCATAGGGCGATCCGCCTTAACCTCTATCCTCAGTTACGCTCATTGAGATATAACTAGATGTTAATGTCCACTAAACACAATCCATTGATAGAAAAATCCCTCTAAGGATGGCTAAACGATATTTTTTTAGTTATATAGAATTGTTAAAGCTTGTAATAAATATCTCCATTTGCGGATATTTTTTTTGGCACGACTGCGGCGCAGAATATTTTACCTACGGTGAAGCCGAGTGCGAAATCAAGAAAACTTTCGAGCTACCTCAGTTGTCAAAAGTCTGGCTATAAATTAAATCAATTTTTATAAAAGCTGTGGGGTAATAACGAATTATTGCTAATCAAGCATCGAAGACCGGAGTTTTGCGCTCTTGAAAATCTCCGCTGCAAACTTCCTCAAAATCTTAGCATTTTTACTCGACGCTAATAAAGCGCTCCTGAAAATCCTCACCGTTTCTTGCTTCCCAAGGGGAGGAATTTAAATAAAAGTAACTTCGCAACTTTAATTCAAAAATAAACAACAATTTTGCTATTATTAGTCCATGCTAGTATTTAATATGAAATTACAAGGCAACAAAACCAGATAAATAGCCGTCCGAACTGCGGCTAGTATTATAGTTTTGTTTCTTTGTAATGTAGAGAGATGAAATTTATCGTCTCTACTGGCAGGATAAAAGGGTGTATGTCACAAGAACCGTATGCAATTACTATGGTGTTCTAAGAAAGGCTCAGACGAGGAAGGGGAAAACCCTACTACTTAAGAGCAACAAAGGCTAATGCTGAAAGTCAAAAGCCTGCATTTTCTGTTGGTCTACGACTTATTTATAGTAGTAGAACCCCCACAAATTGTAAACGGGGCTTAAGATTACACCGCCATATTAGCGTCAAAAGAGAAAATTATTTGACTCTCAAAGGTGGTAAAGAATGCCTAACAATGCCGTACAATGACCGAAATTAATGCTTGTGACAACCATAACCTCTAGTCTATTGTGGGCGACCATAATAGAAGGAATATAAAGAAATAACTCCGACTACTCACATGCAAGCTGTTCGTCTGTTGATGGTGAAAACAAGAGTTGAGTGTAAATAACATCTACACCCTAAACTCTTGGGAGAATCTACACTACTTATTCCCTCGGATCTTATGGCTTTTATAAGCAGGAATTCACCTCTTATCCTAAGGTCTTGAGTAGGTCTAAGCAGGTGTCAAAAAGCCAAATACTGGCATGAGACAATATCGTTTATCAGTTTGGAGAGACTAAGGATAATTTGAGCGTAATGACTGAAACCGCAACCGCGCCATTAACTGGAAAAGCACTGCTTGGTAAGGTAAAAGAACTTTCTACTTTACCACGACGAGAAAGAGCCAAGCAATGTGGCTATTACACAACTACTAAAGGTGGTCAGGTACGAGTAAACCTGACCGATTTCTACGATGCTTTGCTATCAGCTAGGGGAATTCCTCTCAGTCCAGAAGCACCAAAAGATGGACGCGGGCGTGAACCGACCTATCGTGTTAGCGTACATCAAAATGGTCAGATTGTGATTGGAGCCACCTACACCAAAGCAATGGGCTTAAAGTCAGGTGATGAGTTTGAAATCAAGCTGGGATATAAGCATATTCACCTGATTCAAGTTGGTGAAGCTGATAAAAAATTGACCGAGGTAGATGAAGACTTAGAATTAGACGAAGACGAAGAAGACGAAGACGAAGACGACGAGGAGTAAATTTTTCGTGATTGAGGCATGAGTTAAAGCTAAATGCTTGATAACTTGTTCTTTATGTAAGAAAAATTAACACCTTCTGTTTAACAACTGTGTCAAGTCAAAAAAATACGATTAGACATCTTGTAGAGATTGCCAATTTTGGTAGAACCTTGATTAAAAAACAAGAAATCTATGTTTGCAAGAAGTGTGTCGTATTTGTTTTTCTCTGTTTGGATAGCATTATTTGAGCCATCAATCAACACCTTGGTGTCATTTCTACAAAATGCACCAGCGGTAGTGGTAGTGATGGCTTTTTTCATTGGCTGGATAGGATGCTGGTTACCAGTGGCAATAGTATCGGCAGTAGCACTGAATTTGGAACTGGGCAACCCTTTGCAGCCAGAACAAAAATTACCTTTATTAATTTCCCTTTATTTATTAGCGCCTTTTATTCTTTGGGGTATAAATTGGCTCACTAATACATCTTTTTCAGATTATGGCTTAAGAGTGAATACTTCCCTTCTCGGTTCTTTAGGACTGGGTTTTGTATTGGGAGTTTTGAGTTTAGCTGTTGTATTTGGTGGACAATTTTGGCTTTTGTGGTGTAGTTGGCAAGAGTCCCAGACAAAGCAACTACGATCCATCTTTTTACCTATTTTTTTGGTAGCTTTGTTTGTTGGTGGTATAGAAGAGTTGATTTTTCGGGGTTTTTTGTTCACTCAATTAGCGCAGGATTACCCAGTTTGGGTAGCAGCAGTTATTTCTAGCTTGATTTTTGCTTTACTACATTTAGTTTGGGAACGACGCGAAATTATACCGCAATTACCCGGACTGTGGTTAATGGGAATGGTGCTAGTATTGGCACGATTTAGCGATCGCAATAATTTAGGTTTAGCTTGGGGATTGCACGCTGGATGGGTATGGGCGATCGCTTGCATAGACACAGCAGAGTTAATTACTTACACTGGTAAAGTCCCTGAGTGGTTGACTGGTAAAAATAAAAAACCCCTAGCTGGTGCTGCGGGAATTGTTTGTTTACTACTAACAGGATTCATTCTCTGGTTTTTTTCTGGATATATTTAATTTCGCATCAAGGCTCAAAGAGGTTATTTAAAATTCTGATGGGGGCGGATTTTAGCTAAAATCCGTCCGAAATTGACTTGTGTTCCGGTGAAGTATTTTTGCAAGCAGTCTAACAATAATGTGCAGACACGCTATTGTTAGACTACTTAAGTATAAGTGTAAAGTTGTACAGATAATAGATTAAACCTGAGTAAATAGCCTCAATGAGCCAAATCAAAATTCTATTCCTCGCAGCCGATCCGAGTGATGAATCTCGGTTACGTTTATTGCAAGAGTTGCGCGATATCAAAGAAAAGCTGCGACTAGCTAACGAGCGAGATAGATTTGTACTAGAGTCCCGTGAATCGGTTCGCGTCGGGGATATCACACAGGCATTATTTGATTTTGACCCTCAAATTGTGCATTTCTCTGGACATGGAACAAGTGCAGGTGAGCTTTACTTTGAAGATTTACTAGGAAAAGCCCAGCCTGTACAAGCTGATGCTTTGGGGAATCTATTTGAATTGGTAGCTGACAAAATCAATTGTGTGGTATTGAATGCTTGTTATTCAGAAACCCAAGCAAAAGTTATTGCCGAACATATTCCATTTGTAATTGGAATGAATCAAGCAATTGGAGATAAAGCAGCGATCGCTTTCGCAGTTGGATTTTACAAAGCCTTGGCAGCAGGTAAAACTATTGAAAAAGCTTATAAATTTGGTTGTGTAGAGATTCAACTCCAAGGTATTGCAGAGCATCTCAAACCAGTTATTTACAAAAAAAGTGGTTTTGTCCAAGATATGCGGCTTCTAGAACAAAATGAACTAGGTACAGCAAACTATCGCCCAAGTCCACCTGCTGCCAACTTAACATCCGGGCAGCGACGGCGAATTTCAGAAGAAATCGATAGCCTCAAGCCACAGTACGAGTTGCTTACCGAGAAAATAAAGCGCTTCCGGCAGGACTTGGCAATAGAAGCTAGCACTGATGTGAAGTTTAAGTTGGAAAATCACATTGAACGAACTGAAGCTGAAAGAAAACAACTTGCTCAACGGATTGAAAACCTAGAAGATAGCCTTGAATAAAGATCCCAATTGCGATCGCTTTAATAGATAAACTCACAGTATGTCCTCAGATCGACACCTAGAGAATAAACTAGAAGAACTTCAGACACCGTACAAGACCCTCACCGATAAGATAAAACGTTTCCGGCAGGACTTGGCAATAGAAGCTAGCAGTGATGTGAAGTTTAAGCTAGAAAATCTGATTAAGGAAGCAGAAAAAGACCGCGATCGCCTCAATAAGCAAATTGATAATCTAGAAAGTGAGCGAATACACATTGAACTATTTCGGCTGAACTATATCAAGCAGGTGCGTTTATTCCGAGAATTTATTGAACAAAACCGTATCGGGGCTTTTTTAGTTCATGGTTCCCCAGAACACGGGCAAATATTGCTTTTGAGACGCTTATTACAGGCAATACCTGATGGTTCCGTAACTCCACCAATTCAATTTCACCTCTCTCGCAAAGCATTTAGAACTGACATCAAAGCATTATGGCGCGAATTAGGGCGTCAGATAGGAGTAGAAGATTTTTCATTGCCGGAAATTGCTAAAAATGTGATGTCTCAGTTGAAAAATCAGCACGTCATCCTGGTTTTTCACGATATGGATTGTATTGATGAAGACTATTTGCAGGAATTGATCCGCGAATTTTGGCTTCCCCTGGTAAACTCAACTCAAGAAGCGATTTATTCAAGCAACGAGTTTTTTTTATTGATGTTTTTAGTTGACCAGGATGGTTGTGTTAACACCTGGAATATCGCGTTTGCAGATGAATTTGAAATTATGTGGGAACCCTGTACTCCTATAAGACTGCCGATTATTGACCGTCTTTGTGACCAAGTGTTAGTTAACTGGATGGAAAATGCAATTGATGCACTACCTATAAACATGACTGGACAAATTGACTGCACAGTTGAGGTAATTCTACAGAAGAGTGAAGGTGTTCCGGAACGGGTGTTTGCCCAAATTTTTGGTTTGTGTGGTTATAGTTGGGAGCAAGGAGAGGATAGGTGGTTAAAGCTGTAGACGAGCGGCTGAAATACACTGGTGACAAGGATAAACAGCCGAAACCAAAAGAGCAAGACAAGCTAACAGGGCAACTTTTGTATCCATATTTGCCCGGTGAGAAATTAGTAGAAGCGGTAAATTTAGCGATCGCTCTCGAACGTCCTTTATTATTGAAGGGTGAGCCCGGTTGTGGCAAAACAAAATTAGCTCATGCTGTCGCTTACGAGCTAAATTTGCCTTTTGAAGCTTGGTATGTCAAATCTACCAGTCGAGCGCGGGATGGTCTGTATACTTACGATGGAATTGGCAGGTTGCGAGATGCACAACTTGCTGCTTCTGGGATAGATAAAGATGCCGCAGAACAAGCGAAAAATGCTGATGCTTACGTTGAGTGGGGACCGCTAGGACGTGCTTTTATAAACGAACGCCGCACAGTTGTACTGATTGATGAAATAGATAAAGCTGATATCGACTTTCCCAATGATTTGCTCTTAGAGCGTGATGAGAAAAGG
>JBPCQW010000510.1:0-5017 GCA_050997715.1 Hassallia sp. | reverse complement strand
GAAATGATCCGAGCGGTGTGCAGCTAATAATAAAATGTAGGCTTGAGCTTTACGAATCAGGGTGTCCCACATAAAGTTAAATCGCGTTTGTCCTGGTGTACCATAAAGGTGCAGTGATTGATTGGCTGCGATGCTGATCCGCCCAAAGTCAATTCCTACGGTAGTTTTCGCCTTCATTTCTGCTAGTTCGTCTGTAGCTTCCTTATCTGTATCAACAACATCAATTTCACTAATTGTGCGAATCAAACTTGTTTTTCCTGCACCTACGCCACCCGTAATTACTATGCGTAGGATTTCCATTAAGCTTTACTCCTTAAAAAGCCAACTAAATTTTGTAACAATGCTGTACTTACCTTCAGCATGTTTGGATCTGGGGCTTTTTTTTGCCCAAAATTAGAGGGGTTTACCCAGTTATCTTCCATCGGGTAATTATTTAGTTCAGGTGTACATTGCGGCAAAGAAACTTCTTCTACCAAACCTGCAAGCATTAGCCGAAAAGCAGCTTGTTGAACTATTAATGTAGATTGATTGAGTTGAAAAGCGATCGCACTTAAATCAACAGTTCCATTCGCAAACTCCCACACTTGCCACTCAAAAGGATTCAAGCGAAATTGTGGTTTGTTTTGTGTAATACTTTTAATGCCAGAACTGACATCTGGAAGTACATCAGCTAATACTTCCCAGTTTTTCAATGCTCTCAAAGCCATCAGCGCTACTTCAGTTGCTCTTAGGCTTAATCCTGTCATTTCTGTCCAAGGCAAAGTAGCTTTGCTATCAAGTTTAAATACACCGGTTTGAATTTCAAGCAGTTGCCGAACTTGTTGCAATTGACTGGCAAATAATAGATTGAGTTGTTCAGCCCTCAGCAATCCTTCGGTTTTCAACTCTAAACCCAAAGGTGTCCTTATAGCACTTCTAGAAACATTTTCTTTGAGCGGGTTACACCACTTTCTTTTGATTATCTTAGATACTAATTCCTGACCATTTAAGCAATTAGCGGCAGCGACAATACGTCCTTGACGAAACCAAATATAGTAATGTAGGGATTTAGAACCAGCAGCATGAAGGTCTGGTAAAGTGCAGACACTCAAGCAACCTGATTTTCGTCCTTGGTCAATCAGTTGGAATAATTCCGCTAAGGAAAAATCCGTAAAAGAACTAGATAGGCTCATTAGTTCAAGAACTATAAATAGGAATTTATTTGAAATAGCACCCTAAAAATATTTTCACTCCAGTGCGTTGCAGAGCTTTTCTCTGTTTAAGCACCAGCCGGCTCAATACCAAGTTTTATACCTGACTTTAGTTCAAAGCTACTTGCTCTTTATCTGTAGCACCCCATAGAAGCATAGTATACGGTGATGTTTTAAAAATAAGTAATTATACAAATTTTAAATAATTAAACTAAGTATCCTCACTATAAATACTGGAATAATTAGGTATTATACATAATATTTTACACCAAATAATTTTGTAAAAGGATAACTAAGGATAAAAATAAAGATTTACTTCCCTAAAACTTCAAAAAGCTAGCGAGCAACTATCACAGAAGATAAATTCAAATTATTCTAGCTATGCTTTCTTCTGTGTAACCCAAGAAATTAGATTGGATAGTTATGTTTTTGCTTACTTTATTACGGTACATGTTAATTTTAATGAAGAAAACTTAATGTAAACTTTAATTAAATAAATTTTCAATTTCCATAAAAATTAATACTTTGCAATATATATCTCTAATGCTTGCTATGAGAGCGATTTTAAGCGTTTGCTTGATTTTTTTATTTCTCCTATCTAGTCCAGAAGCAGTAGCGGGAGAATTAAGTCAAAGGTTAGCGAATTTTCCTCAATGGGAAAAAATAACTTCGGCGCGATCGCCCCTTGGGCGGCTCCCCTTGGGAGCATCGCCTGAAGGTGATTTGATTTATCCTGACTGGATGGCGGGTAATTGGCAGCTTAAAAGTACTTTAATAGATTTGGCTGCGCCTTTAGCACCAGATATAATCACACCAGGTTTTGAAGGGAATCGCCGTCAATTAAATCAACCTGTGAGTTTTCCAGTACGATTTGTAAAAGAGCAATTACCGATTACTGGTTTAAAACTCATACCTCAGATAGATAACAAATTGCCCGTTGTAGTTCCAGATAGAGGATTTAATAGCTTGAATTTGGCACGGACTCATTTAGGCGATCGCGTGTTATCAGTCAAAGTAGATCCAAAATCGCCCAATCGTCAAATTACGTTATTAAAAGGCGATCTTCAACTAGTTTCCATTGTCACGGCACGCGCTACAGAAACTACACCTGATAATAAATTTATCACTACAGAAATCTTCCAGCAGCTATTTAAAGGCGGTTCTAACGCGTATTTCAACACCGTAGAATCAACAACCGCTTACCATAAACTTTCTACATCCAATCCAGTGATAGAAGCAGATCAAGTGACTGCTGTCTACCTTTCACCCCAAGATCCAGATTACTTTAAAGCCGGCTTTCATCCAGTTGCACTTTATCGCTATCGCTTAGAATTTTTTCGCTCTGAAGTGTCAGCTACTCCCAAAGGATGATTTAGTCTATTACTCATTGACTACAATGTATTACAATTGTAGTATTAATAATCTAGGGCTAGCAACGTCAAGTAGTGAAGAGTTCAGCGTGAAAAGTGAGGAGTTAAAACTTAATTCATCACTTTTGTAGAGACGTTCCGTCGGTTTTATACAGACGTTCTAGCGTCACGTCTCTACTGATCAAATAGGGTGCATTATGGCAAAATTCAGAGACATTATCAAATATTATGATCGCTATCGAGTAGCGGTTATATTTAGTATTGCCGCAGCGAGCATCTTTGAAATTATCGATTTAGTTGTACCATATGCCACAGGGCAGATTTTAAACGTACTTTCGGGACAACCGCTAGATAATGCAATAGAGAATGCGATCGCTGCAATTGCCAACCTTACCCAATTACCACAAAATCGGTTATTATCTTTGGCAGTGCTAATGAGTCTAATCTTCTTAGTTACCGTTGCCAAAGCACCGATTCAAGTATGGTCAACTTGGTGGTTTCATTGGGATATTGCTTTGCGTACCAGGCGAGATCACTTTAAAGAAACGATAGCGAAAATACTCACTTTGCCCCTAGAATTTTACGACGAAAATAATCCCTGACGCATTGCTGGCAAAATAGCTAGAGGTCTAGAAAATCACACTTGGACTTATCCTGAAGTCGCCGGACGAATGATTCCCAAAGTGTTTAGAGTATTGGGGATTTTTGTAGTTATCTTATTTATTGAGTGGCGCATTGCTATACTATTTTTGATTTCGTTTGTGATCATCCTCAGCTTCACCCTGAAAGATTTAAACAAGCTGATGGAACAAGAACGACGGCTAGATAAATACATGGAAAATACCCAAAGCCGCAACTCAGAAATTATCACGAACATCAAAACAGTTAAAGCATTTGCCACAGAATCACTAGAATTTAAACGCCAAAAAGAACGACTTGACCGCGAGTTTAAAGTAGTAGATTACCGCATCCATCTTGGTTACATCAAGCTGGGTACTTTTAGAACGGCATTCATTCAGTTTTGTGTGTTTATGGTGCTAGGTTTAACGCTAGCAGCTACGGTAAAAGGTGAGATTTCCTTAGGACACTTTCTGACGACTTTAACAGTTTCCAGCATGGCTTATGCTGAGTTGGAACCGATCAGCACCTTAGCGGAAATTTTTGCCCGTCGTTATGCTTCAATGTTGGGGTATCACGAATTAATGCAGCAACCGATTGGAGTAGATGCAGCTAGTTTGGTAGAAACTGAATCAGCTTATAGTTTCACCGGCAAAATAGAGTTTTCTCATCTAAGTTTTGGGTATGATGCTAACCGTCCGGTTTTGCAAGACATCAACTTGTTAATAGAACCATATCAGACAGTTGCACTCGTTGGGCGTTCAGGTTCGGGGAAATCTACTTTAGTAAAGTTGCTGTTTCGCTATTTTGAACCGAATCAGGGAAGGATATTAATTGATGGGCAAGATATTATCACATTAGATGTTGGTAATTATCGCCGACGTTTAGCGATCGTTCACCAAGAAGTAGACGTTTTTAACGGTACTTTGTTGGATAATTTAAGATATGGCAATCGACAAGCGAGTTTTCAGCAAGTTGAAGAAGCCTGTAGAATTGCCAAATTAGATGATGTAATTCGCTTGTTACCCGAAGGTTATTACACAGTTGTCGGTGAACGTGGTGGCAGGTTATCTGGAGGACAAAGACAGCGTTTAGGAATTGCTAGAGCGTTATTAGTTGAACCAGATGTGTTAGTTTTCGATGAAGCGACATCTAGCTTAGATTACGAGTCTGAGAGATTGATTCAATTAGCCATGCGATCAATTCAAGGAACTCGCACCACAATAATTATTGCTCACCGTTTGAGTACAGTCCGCGAAGCAGATAAAATTGTGGTTCTCGATCAAGGTAGGATTGTTGAAGTAGGTAGTCATGATGAATTGTTGCGTCATGAAGGAATTTATCGTCGCTTGCACTCGCTGCAAGAGACTGGAGAATTATTAACCTAACCTTGTTGTTTTTTGAATAACATCACAAATTTTCCTGTATAACATCCCCAAAAGGATGATTGGAGGGAAATTTTTAGTTGATATTGTTTTTATGCGATCGCCTATATCAAAGATCGCATCCTGTTCACGCTTCGGGTAATGTTTTCAATTTTGCGTTGGCGTAGCCTCTGAGAATGAGAATCGCTTGTTAAAGTAGCTGAGTCATTGCTGTAGAGTAACTCCTCTAGGTATTTCACGCCTCGTTTTGCCGTACTGTAATGAATTGGCGTTTCTGGACTCATTTCAACAATTTCGCCAAAGAGCAATTCTACACGGCGATGTCTGGCGACAAGCCGCTAAGAGCGTCTACGCTCAGAATTCCCGCTTGAACCATGCGATGATAGTCATCCACAGACCATTAAGCTTGCGTCTTCATTGCCGAATCGCTCACATTACACGAGTAAACCTAGCT
>JBPCQW010000501.1:0-16701 GCA_050997715.1 Hassallia sp. | reverse complement strand
GGTAACATTGCGCTGACACAAGGTTTAGAGACAGTAGTAGAAGCAGCAGCTCGTTTGCGTCATAAGCCAGAAATTGTTTTTGCGATCGCCGGCGAATCTCAAGCTTTAGAAAGATTGGAGAAATATTGTCAAACTTGTGGCGCAGATAACGTAGTACTGCTACCTTTACAGCCGAGAGAACAATTACCCCAAATGTTAGCCGGTGCGGATATCGGCTTGATTGTGCAAAAGAGCAATGTGATTTCCTTTAATATGCCTTCCAAAATACCATTATTGTTAGCAAGTGGCAGGGCAATTATTGGTTCAGTTCCCGCTAGCGGTACCGCAGCCAAAGCAATCCGTAAAAGTGGCGGTGGTCTAGTCGTGAAACCAGAATTACCGGAAGCACTGGCAGCAGCGGTTATGGATTTATATACTAATCCTGTGAAAACAGAAATGCTAGGTAAGACAGGAAGAGAATTTGCAGTAGAGCGCTATTCTTTTGAGCAAGCACTCGATCATTATGAACAGCTATTTGCAGATGCGATCGCTAACCCAGCATTAGATTTAGATATTTTGCCAAAATTCACTTCTCGCGAATCACCTATTGATATTTGATATCGGGCAACGGTGTTAAAAATTAGCAAGCATATCAATTCTAAATAAAAAAGTTTATTTAATGAAGTTGGAACGGCGTCAGCAGTCGCTTGGAACTTCGCCAAATTCGGATTATTTATGATTCCAGACAAGCTCAAACAAACCGATCAAAATATAATCGAGTTATTGCGCGATCGCCTATCGCTGCAAGCAACATCAGAATTACCTTCACCAGAAGAACAACTTGCTTATATAGCTCCTCAACTTGCCCAAGCCGGCATTCCCGAATGTGTTTGGGCAAGTATAATCAACAGTCATGCTATTACCACTCAATCATCCAAAGTCAACAATGTCAAGCCAATGGAAATTACCATCATTGGTGGACTTGGCAGAATGGGAAGATTTTTTACACAGCAACTTCTAGCGGCTGGACACAATGTAAGTATTCTGGAAAATGATGATTGGCAATATGCAGATAAACTGTTAAATCAAGCAGACTTAGTATTAATCAGCGTTCCGATAGAGCGAACCGTAGATGTTATCAAACGTGCTGCAAAATACCTCGCACCAACAACAGGAATATGTGACATTACCAGCATCAAAACTCAGCCACTAGCAGCAATGCTCGCACACCATCCAGGACCAGTAATCGGATTACATCCGATGTTTGGTCCGAACATCAAATCATTCAGCAAGCAAAAAGTCGTAGTGTGTCCAGGTCGAGAAAATCATGTCTTTCAATGGTTTTTAGACTTCATTAAAAGCGAAGGTGGAGAACTAATTGTTTGCACACCAGAAGAACATGACCAAATGATGGTCATTATTCAAGCTACGCAACACTTCTCTAGATTTAGCCTTGGTGTTTTCTTAGCACAAGAAAAAGTAGACATAGAACGTAGTTTATCAATGTCTAGTCCCAGCTATAGACAAGAGATTGATATTGTTAAACGTCTATTTGCTCAAAATCCAAATTTGTGCATAGACATCATGCTTGCCACAGAAGAAAGATGTGAAGAAATTCGCATTTTAGCAGAAACTTATAGCCGTTTAGCAACCTTAGTACAAAAGCGAGATAGAGCCGGATTAATCCAAGAATTTGAAACCGCTCAAACATCTTTCACAGAGGATAAAAGAACTCATTTAAAAACCTTATCTACAATATTCAATCAACGTACAAAAAAAGATTTAGAACCACAAATAAGCCTACAGCAGTTGTAAGTTTTTTATCACGCAGAGGCGCAGAGAAAGACGCTAAGATAAAGACTTGTGTAAGAAGTCTATTCATTATAATTCTCTTCTTCTCCTTTGCTGGCATCCTTGGCAGTTCGTTAGCATTCAAATATCAAAAACCATGCTGATCGACATCTTTCACGATACCGTTTGTCCCTGGTGCAGAATCGGCAAAAAGTATCTTTTTGATGCAATGAAGCAAACCCAAACAGCAGCCAATATTCGCTGGCACCCCTTCCTACTAGATAATACTGTTCCTGCAAGCGGTTACGAATTTCGCAGCTTTATGCGAAATAGAAAAAACATTGGAGAAACAGAACTTCAGCAGATGTTTGACTATACGCAAAAAGCAGGTAAAGCCGCTGGAGTCAAGCTAGATTTTAACAAAATTTCTCTAGCAGTTAACACGACACTTTCCCACCAACTAATTGCTATAGCACCAGAAAACATTAAAAACGATATCGTAGAAGCAATTTACAAATCTTACTTTGAAGACAATTTAAATATCGGAGACATCGAAGTTATTATTGCTATAGGTACGGCACAGCAACTAAATCCTACAGAATTACGAAGACAATTAACTGATGATGCCGCAATCGATAAAATTGTAGCTGAATCAATATTTGCTCGGTTAAATAACATCAACAGCGTGCCCTTTTTTATTATCAACAACAAAGTCAAACTTGACGGTTCTCACTCAGAAGAAGTATTTGTTCAAGCTTTCAATCGCGCAACACTTTTAGAAACATCACTAAAAACATGGTAGCTAGTATCCCAGAAAAAACTACATTAAATTTGCAACCGATTCAACAACATGTTTCGGTTAGCTTCGACTATAAAGTTTACTTTACAGATGAAGTTTTTAAGTTGAAAAATCCCATCCTGGCGCAATTAATTGCCGACGATGGTGAGCAAAAACCAAAGAAAATAGTAGTAGTAGTAGATGCAGGTTTATTAGAGTTTCGGCGTAGCTTGCTCAGGCAAATAGCACTGTATACCAAGTATCATGCCGATATTTTAACCCTCGCTGGCGACCCGATAAAAGTTCCCGGTGGAGAAGCTGCTAAAAACAATCCCAACTTAGTCAAGCAAATTCACAAAGTAATTGATTCATCGGGTATATGTCGGCATTCTTACCTGATCGCAATTGGTGGTGGTGCGGTGTTAGACTTGGCTGGATTTGCCGCTGCAACGGCACATAGAGGAGTTCGCCTTATCCGTATTCCTACGACGGTTTTGGGACAAAATGATTCTGGTGTCGGGGTGAAAAACGGAATTAATGCCTTTGGGAAAAAGAACTTTCTCGGCACATTCGCACCGCCTTACGCAGTAGTTAATGATTTATCATTTTTGAGTACATTAAGTGATCGCGATTGGCGTTCTGGCATTGCCGAAGCTGTGAAAGTCGCCCTAATTAAGGATGCTGACTTCTTTGAATTCATCCGCAGCCACAGCGAAGCACTGCGTCATCGAGACATGGACGCGATGCAACAGTTGATTTATCGGTGCGCTCAGTTACATTTACAACATATTGCTAACAGCGGCGATCCTTTTGAAATGGGTTCATCCCGTCCTCTAGATTTTGGACATTGGGCAGCGCATAAACTAGAACAACTGACAAATTATAGTTTGCGGCATGGAGAAGCCGTTGCGATCGGTATTGCTTTAGATACAACTTATTCCTATTTGTTAGGAAAGATTTCCCGCTTAGAATGGCAGTGCATCCTGAATACACTAATTACATTAGGCTTTGTATTGTACGTTCCCGAACTAACAGAAAAACTATCACAACCAGAACATTCGCGCAGTTTATTTCGCGGCTTACAAGAGTTTCGCGAACACTTAGGAGGAGAATTAACTTTAACGCTGCTAGAACGCATTGGTAAAGGAATTGAAGTTCACCAAGCGGATTTATCTTTGTACAAACAAGCTATTTCTTTATTACAAGAATTTGTAGAAGATAGAAAAACAAAAAGCATTTCCTCCTTCCTCAGTTCATCTATATCTGAAAGTTTAACTTAAGCCGTAGTAACGACTTAAGTCGTTTCCGGAAGCGTTAAAACGCTCACACAACATGAAAATACAAAACAACATTCACTTAACCTATTGCACCAACATTCACCCTGGTGAAGAATGGAGCAAAGTATTTAGTAACTTACAGCAATACGTTCCAGAACTCAAAGCAAAAATAGCACCAAGAAAACCGTTTGGTATTGGCTTACGTTTAGCAGCAATAGCAGCCAAAGAACTATTACAAGGAAACACTTTAAAAGAGTTTAAATCATGGTTAGCCGAACATGATTTATATGTGTTTACCTTAAATGGATTTCCTTATGGTGGATTTCATCAGCAAGTAGTAAAAGACCAAGTTTACGCACCAGATTGGTCTAAGCAAGAACGCTTAGATTACACATTACAACTAACCAATATTCTTGCAGAATTGTTACCTACCGAAATGGAAGGTAGCATTTCTACACTACCGCTATCCTACAAACCTTGGTTCAAAGGAAATCAAATTTCCCAAACATCCGTCATTCACAAAGCTAGTTTGCACATAGCAGAAGTGGTAACGGAAATGGTACGCATCCGAGCCGATACGGGAAAACTGCTGCACTTAAATTTAGAACCAGAACCAGATGGATTAATTGAAAATGCTGCTGAGGTAATTGATTATTTCCAAACGCATTTATTACCTATTGGTGGTGCTTATTTAGCACAGCATCTGGAGATATCTCAAAAAGCAGCCGAGACACTTTTATTAGAGCATGTGCGTATATGTTACGACACATGCCATTTCGCGATCGCCTTTGAAAACCCACTTTCCGTCTTCAAGCAATTTCAAGCTGTAGGAATTAAAATCGGCAAAATTCAGATTAGTGCAGCCTTACAGGTAGATGTGCCAAAAGATGCCGAACAACGCCGCAAAATCAAAGAAAGGTTACTGCCTTTCGCCGAATCTACGTATTTACATCAAGTAATCACCAGCGACTCTAATCAATATTCAGACTTGGAAAACGCCTTACCAGATTTGGAAAATACCACCGCATCTCAATGGCGAATTCACTTTCATGTGCCAATTTTTATCCGCGATTATAAACTATTGCAATCTACCCAAGACGACATTACCACTGTCTTGGAACTGCTGCAAAATAATCAGGTTTGTAATCATTTAGAAATTGAAACTTATACATGGGATGTATTACCTCGTGAAATGAAGCTGGATTTATCAGCATCGATTCAGCGTGAGTATGAGTGGGTTTTAAATAAGATGTTGCAGCATTCTCAACTAACATCCAAATCAGTTTAAAATTTAAACAGATATCTTCTATTAGTTGCATTACTCACCAGAGATTAAAATCTCTGGCTAATAGCTAAAGTCATCTAAAGATGACTAAAAGTCTACAATACATAAACTTCTTACTTCTCTTCTTTGCGCCTCTGCGCCTCTGCGTGAGACAAAATCTTATATTATGCAAAAAACAGTTGTTATTAACGTAGTGGGATTGACACCCAGCTTATTATGTGAGCATACACCCTTTTTATCACGTTGGGCGGCTAGTGGGAAAGTCGCTTCGGTAGAATCGGTTTTACCTGCTGTCACTTGTTCAGCACAGGCTACTTATCTGACAGGAAAGCTACCGAACGAACACGGAATTGTCGGTAATGGTTGGTATTTTCGCGATGAGTGTGAAATAAAGTTCTGGCGCCAGTCTAACAAATTAATTCAGGCTCCGAAAGTCTGGGATATGGCGAAAGCGCTAGATCCTGACTTTACCTGCGCGAATTTGTTTTGGTGGTATAATATGAACTCGTCAGTAGATTACGCAGTCACACCCCGACCGATGTATCCTGCTGATGGTAGGAAGATTCCGGATATTTATACTCAACCGGCAAAATGGCGATCGCAACTTCAAATTGATTTAGGACAATTTCCTTTATTCAATTTCTGGGGTCCCAACACATCAATTAAGTCTACTCAATGGATTGCTAATTCAGCAAAGTGGTCTGAAGAACACTCTAACCCAACGCTGACACTCGTCTATTTACCGCATCTCGATTACTGCTTACAAAAATTTGGAACTGACATCAACAAAATAGCGAAAGATTTACAGGAAATTGATGCAGTTTGTGCCGATTTGATTGAGTTTTATGAAAATCGCGGCGCTCAAGTCATCGTTTTGTCAGAATATGGCATTACTGATGTATCTCAACCAGTCCACCTAAATCGGATGCTGCGAGAAAAAGGCTTGTTAGCAGTACGGGAAGAATTAGGACGAGAATTGTTAGATCCAGGTGCTAGTAAAGCATTTGCGGTTGCAGATCATCAAATTGCTCATGTTTACGTTAACGATCCGTTTTATATTCCCAAAGTGCGATCGCTTTTAGAAGAAACACCAGGAGTAACTCAGGTTTTAGATGAGAGCCAAAAGTCAGCTTACCATTTAGATCATTCCAGAGCGGGAGAATTGGTAGCGATCGCCAATCCAGATGCATGGTTTACTTATTATTATTGGCTTGATAGCGATCGCGCTCCCGATTTTGCGAGAACCGTAGACATCCATCGCAAACCCGGTTACGACCCTGTAGAACTGTTTGTTGACCCGCAAATCAAACTTCCCAAACTGAAAATCGCTGCAAAATTGCTGAAAAAACAACTTGGGTTTCGCTACTTAATGGATGTCATTCCCTTAGATGCTTCATTAGTAAAGGGTTCTCACGGTTGTATTCCCACAAATCCAGATGAAAGTCCCTTATTTATTACCAAACAAAGTCACCTGCTTTCTTCATCAATACAAGCGATCGATGTGTGTCAGTTAATCCTCAGTCATTTAACTGTCGGGACACCCTCGTTTCAAGTGTCACACAAATAATATAATTACCAAATTACATCAACAGGGTATTGACTAATCTGACTGTCTACAGTCACAATTGGCATTTTTTCCACTTGGCTCTGAGCGATAATTATCCTGTCGAAAGGGTCGCGATGTAAATCTGGTAAATTTGTTACTTGTAAAGCATGAATCATTTGAATCGGTAAATCCTCAAATCGATTTATTGTCAACCGACTTGGGATATAGATTTGTGGCAATTATGGTCTACTAGCTTTCCCAAGCGTACCTTAATGACGATTTCCCACGCACTTGCAGCACTTAAGAACAGCATATTACTGGGGTCAGCAATTATACCGCGAGCGGTAGATGAAAGTTGGGAATTATCTGTAACCCACCAAATGAATGCATGGGTATCAAGTAATGCTCTCATTCTCAATGTCTAAGGGGCTGAGAAAATCGTTTAAAACATCCTCCGGTAACGGTTCGTTAAAGTCGGGGGCAATGACCACCTTACCACGGTCTAAGGAGTGGAATTCGCGGTAATGGTCGCTGATTTAGGGGTACAATGCGGGCAACGGGATTACCAGCTTGGGAAAGAATAACTTCTTCACCTGCCAAAACTCGACCAAGCAATTCTACAAAGTCAGTCAAGTTGGCAGGAAGTTCTACATTATACATTTATAGTTACTTTAAATTATTGCAATTATTAACGAGGATAGCAATCACAGCTAAAGCATTGCACTAATGCCAATTTTCTAACCTGAGGAAGAGGCAATATTTTTCAAATTACTCATCAATAATTATATTAATAAAATATAAAAAAAAGCAAAAGAATTGATACTCGTATCGAAAAATCCTTCATATATCAATTCTTAAATATTGAGTACGCTTTACTAAGAAGAAATAGCAAAACTTCACTAATTGCAACAAACTCGGCGACAAGTTAAATTACATTTTCATTATCATTGTCATTTGTCCCAAAGTTCCCAAAAGACAAATGACTAATAAATATTATAGAGGAATTGCCCATGATTGTTGATTCGCACTCTTATACAACCCTTGGTGGTGTGCGTGTCTCTCGCTCTATGACAGAAGTTAACATAGACACAGCACTAGAAGACATTTTATTTTATCTAAATTCTCAGCGTGGAGGCTTGCTAACTAGCAGCTACGAATATCCAGGAAGATACAAAAGATGGGCGATTGGATTTGTCAATCCCCCCTTGGAACTAACTACGAGAGAGAATAGTTTTACTTTAAAAGCATTAAGCGATCGCGGCAATGTTCTCTTACCATTACTATTAGAGCGTTTATCGCAGTCAGAGCAACTTCAAGAAATAATTTCAAATAAAGATAGTATTACCGGGACTGTCAAGAAAACACAACAATTATTTGCCGAAGAAGAGCGCAGCAAACAACCTTCAGCATTTACAGTTGTCAGAGAAATTCTACATACCTTCTCAAGTGAAGAAGACGAGCATTTAGGACTTTATGGTGCGTTTGGTTACGACTTAGTTTTTCAATTTGAGCCGATTCCCCAGCGCTTAGAACGTCCAGAAGACCAGCGGGATTTAGTTTTATATTTGCCTGATGAATTAGTCGTAGTTGACTACTATCTACAACGGGCATTTCGTCTTCAATATGAATTTGAAACAGCGCATGGCAGCACAAATAATCTTCCCCGTACAGGTGAATCCATAGATTATCGCGGCAAACGTCTTCAACCAGAACAAAATGCCGATCATAAAAGAGGTGACTATGCCAAGCAAGTTGAAGTAGCACTCGATTACTTCCGTCGTGGTGATTTATTTGAAGTAGTTCCCAGTCAAAACTTTTTTGAATCTTGCGAACAATCACCCAGCAAACTGTTTGAAACCTTAAAGAAAATCAATCCCAGTCCTTACGGATTTGTATTTAATTTGGGTGGAGAATATCTTGTCGGTGCTTCTCCAGAAATGTTTGTCCGCGTTGAAGGTAGGCGTGTAGAAACCTGCCCGATTAGTGGTACTATTACGCGGGGACAAAATGCGATTGACGATGCCGACCAAATTCTTTTGTTACTCAACTCACACAAAGATGCGTCTGAGTTAACAATGTGTACCGATGTCGATCGCAACGACAAATCGCGAATTTGTGAACCAGGTTCAGTTAGAGTAATTGGGCGTCGGCAAATTGAATTATACAGCCACCTGATTCATACAGTCGATCATGTTGAAGGCACATTACGAGAAGAATTTGACGCCTTAGATGCATTTCTTTCTCATACATGGGCAGTTACAGTTACCGGCGCACCCAAACGCGCTGCCATGCAATTTCTCGAACAGCATGAACGTAGCGCTCGACGTTGGTATGGTGGTGCAGTTGGCTATCTCAGCTTCAATGGTGATTTGAATACCGGCTTGATTTTGCGAACTATTCGTTTAAAAGATTCAATCGCAGAAGTGCGAGTTGGTGCAACAGTTCTTTACGACTCGATACCACAAGCCGAAGAACAAGAGACAATCACTAAAGGTGCTGTTTTATTTGAGACAATTCGCCGTGCTAAAGAAACAGACGAGAAAATCGAGGAATGTAGTAACAAAAAATTGAGCAAATGCATTCCCGATGTGGAACCCGGTAAGCACATCTTACTAATTGACCACGAAGACTCATTTGTTCACACCCTAGCCAACTACATCCGGCAAACCGGTGCAAGCGTCACCACACTACGTCATGGCTTCTCAGAATCGCTTTTTGATACAATACGTCCTGACTTAGTTGTTTTCTCTCCTGGTCCCGGTAGACCAAGTGAATTTAAAGTACCTGAGATGGTTGCCGCTTGTGTCCGCCGCGAAATCCCTATTTTTGGAGTTTGTCTGGGACTGCAAGGCATTGTAGAAGCTTTTGGTGGAGAATTAGGAGTTCTCAACTATCCCCAACATGGTAAATCTTCGCGGGTTTTCGTCACCGATACAGATTCGGTGATGTTTAAAGACTTACCCGAATCCTTCGCTGTAGGTAGGTATCATTCATTATTTGCTCTACCGCAACAAATGCCGGCAGAATTGAAAGTGACAGCAATTTCCGAAGACAATGTAATTATGGGAATTGAACATCAAACACTTGCGATCGCTGCCGTTCAGTTTCACCCAGAGTCAATCATGACTTTGAACGGCGAAATCGGTTTAGCCATCATCAAAAACGTCGTGCGTAAATACACGCAAACGAAATCAGTAGTTATTAGTTAGGAGTCAGAAGTCAGGAGTCAGAAGACAGAAGACAGAAGACAGAAGACAGGAGTAAAAAGTTATTCTTCCTCATCTCGCACTCCCGCACTCCCCCACTCCCCCACTCTCCCACTCCCCCACTCCCCCGCATGACGAACCAAGCTCCTCCCCGTCACATTCTCGAAGAAATTGTCTTGCAAAAGAAGCAAGAAGTTGTCCAAATGCAGCAAGAAATGCCTTTGGAGTCTGTGCAAAATCAGTTAAATGATGCGCCAAAGGTGCGAAATTTTCTCGGCGCTTTGCAGCAAAGTCCTTATAAACCAAGCTTGATTGCCGAGGTAAAAAAAGCATCACCAAGTCGTGGTATTATTCGGGCAGACTTTGACCCGATCGCGATCGCCAAATCTTACGAAAAAGGTGGTGCAGCTTGTATCTCTGTCCTCACAGATGAAAAGTTCTTTCAAGGCAGTTTTGACAATCTGCGTCGCATCCGCCCAGAGGTAGAATTGCCGCTACTCTGCAAAGAATTCATTATTGACACGTACCAAATTTATACAGCACGGGCAGCAGGCGCAGATGCTGTATTATTAATTGCAGCTATCCTCACTGATGAAGAACTCCAAGACTTTTCGCGACTAATTCACGAATTGGGGATGACCGCATTGGTAGAAGTTCACACCTTAGCCGAACTAGATCGCGTACTCAAGCTGGACGGTATCCGCTTGGTAGGAATTAACAACCGCAATTTAGAAACTTTTACGGTTGATTTAGCAACTACACAGCAACTTTTAGCAACTAGGCAACAAGAATTGCAAAGCTTGGATATTACCCTCGTCAGCGAATCGGGATTGTTTACACCCGCTGATTTATCCTTAGTGGCTGAAGCTGGTGTGCGTGCAGTTTTGGTGGGAGAATCTTTAGTGAAACAAAGCGATGTAGAGCAAGCTACACGTAATTTGTTGATTGCATCACCCGCAAATCAATTTGCGGGCTAATAGCGCGCATTGCTTTAAAAAGGACTCAAAAAAATATTTAGTCCATTGAAATGGATTTAAGCTAGAAGCAAGGAAATTAATTTCCTTGCGGGTATCGTTTCTCCCACACGTAATATGACTTCTATTTCTCATCACTTTAAAACTTTAAGAAATCGCCAACAGTGTGCTTTAATTCCTTTTATTACAGCTGGCGATCCTAACTTACAAACTACCGCCGAAGCTTTACGCATCTTAGATCGCAATGGTGCAGACTTTATAGAATTGGGCGTTCCCTACTCCGATCCTTTAGCAGATGGTCCGGTGATTCAAGCCGCAGCAACTCGCGCTTTGCAACGAGGAACGAAATTAGAGCAAGTGTTAGAAATGTTGCAAGCTGTAATTCCCAGCTTGAGAGCGCCGACAATTTTATTTACTTACTACAATCCGATTTTGTACCGGGGTATTAAGTCATTTTTAGCAGAAATTGCTAATGCTGGGGTGCGCGGTTTGGTGGTGCCAGATTTGCCTTTAGAAGAGTCACAAGAATTAATTCAAACTGCTGCTAGTTTTGGAATTGAGGTAATATTGCTTGTAGCGCCTACCAGTTCTCAAGATAGAATTGTGGCGATCGCTCGTCAATCTCAAGGATTTATCTACCTTGTAAGTGTAACAGGCGTTACAGGTATACGCTCTCAAATTCAACTCCGCGTCAAGGATTTGATTACAGAATTGCGAAGCGTCACCGATAAACCGATTGGCGTTGGCTTTGGTATTTCTGCCCCAGAACAAGCACATCAAGTCATGGAATGGGGAGCAGATGCAGTAATTGTCGGTAGTGCCTTTGTCAAAAGATTAGCAACCGGTACTCCCAGCGAAGGACTGCAAGCTGTAGAAAAACTTTGCCAAGAACTGAAAGCAGCAATTACCCCCGCATCTTTGCAAAAAGTAGGTTCAGTTTAAATTATACCGACTTCCCCATTCCCCATTCCCCATTAAAGGATTTTAACCAGTGGTAAGCATTCAAGATACCAACACGACAAAACAAGCCCAAACAGCGCGACCAGACTCCTTAGGCAGATTTGGCAAATTCGGCGGTAAGTACGTCCCAGAAACCTTAATGCCTGCATTAAGTGAGTTGGAAGCCGCATACGAGCAATATCGCCACGATGCCGGATTCCAAGAAGAGTTGCAAGGTTTACTAAAAGACTACGTGGGAAGACCTAGCCCCTTATATTTCGCCGAACGTCTGACCAAGCACTACGCCCGACCTGATGGCACGGGACCGCAAATTTACTTAAAACGGGAAGATTTAAATCATACAGGCGCTCACAAAATTAATAACGCTTTAGCGCAGGTGTTATTGGCAAAGCGCATGGGTAAAAAGCGGATTATTGCCGAAACAGGTGCAGGTCAGCATGGAGTTGCTACAGCTACCGTGTGTGCGCGTTTTGGTTTGGAATGCGTCGTTTATATGGGTGTCCAAGATATGCAACGCCAAGCCCTGAACGTGTTTCGGATGCGGCTGATGGGGGCAGAAGTTAGTCCGGTGGAAGCTGGTACGGGAACTTTGAAAGATGCCACCTCAGAAGCGATTCGCGATTGGGTGACGAATGTAGAAACCACCCATTACATCTTGGGTTCCGTTGCAGGTCCCCATCCTTACCCGATGTTAGTGCGTGACTTTCATGCCGTAATTGGTACAGAAACTCGCGCCCAATGTCAAGAGAAATGGGGCGGTTTGCCAGATATTCTCTTGGCTTGTGTGGGTGGTGGTTCCAATGCGATCGGCTTATTCCATGAGTTTGTAGATGAAGCATCTATCCGCATGATTGGAGTTGAGGCAGCGGGTGAAGGTGTAGATACAGAAAAACATGCAGCCACCTTGACAAAAGGACGAGTAGGTGTATTGCACGGTGCGATGAGCTATCTACTGCAAGATGAAGATGGTCAGGTAATCGAAGCACATTCGATTAGTGCCGGGTTAGATTATCCTGGTGTTGGTCCTGAGCATAGTTACTTAAAGGATCTTGGTCGCGCTGAGTATTACAGTGTGACTGATAAGCAAGCTCTAGAAGGATTGCAGAGACTTTCGCAGCTAGAAGGAATTATTCCCGCTTTAGAAACCGCTCATGCGATCGCTTATCTAGAAACCCTTTGTCCTCAGCTTGACGGTAATCCCCGAATTGTCATTAACTGCTCAGGTCGTGGTGACAAAGACGTGCAAACAGTTGCTAAAGCGCTCAATGTTGAGTAGTTAGTAGTTAAGAGTTAGTAGTTAGTGGTTAGTTGTTAAGAGTACTTTTTAACAACTAACAACCATCAACTAACAACTAACAACCATCAACTAACAACCATCAACCAACAACCAATATGATAGCGACAACCCAAGCCCCATCTAACAACATTCCCGGCACTCCCGATCAAAATTGGTCTGATTTATTAAAACAATTACTCGACAAGCGATCGCTCACAGTTTCTCAATCTGCGGATTTGATGCAAGGTTGGCTGACAGAAGCTATTCCCCCCGTTTTAACAGGAGCCATTTTAGCCGCAATTCAAGCAAAAGGTGTATCCGTAGAAGAATTGGTTGGTATGGCTGGTGTTTTGCAATCCCAATCAAGACTGGGGACTAGGGACTGGGGACTAGGGACTGGGCAAGAGTCTTCTCAATCACCAATCCCCCTAATTGACACTTGCGGAACTGGTGGAGATGGAGCCTCAACTTTCAACATATCTACGGCTGTCGCTTTTGTTGCCGCTGCTGCTGGGGTAAAAGTTGCTAAACATGGCAATCGTTCTGCATCGAGCAAAACCGGTTCCGCTGATGTGTTGGAAGCTTTGGGTATAAATCTTAACGCAAGTCCTGAGAAAGTCGAGTCCGCAGTTGATGTAGTTGGGATGACCTTTTTGTTTGCCCCAGGATGGCATCCAGCACTGAAAGCAGTTGCCGCTTTGCGAAAAACATTGAAAGTGCGGACTGTCTTTAATTTGCTCGGACCTTTGGTGAATCCAATGCGACCGACAGGGCAAATTATTGGTGTGAGCGATCCACTTTTGTTAGAAGCGATCGCTCAAGCATTATCGCAACTCGGATGTCGTCGAGCGATCGCACTCCACGGCAGAGAAAAGTTAGATGAAGCAGGTTTGGCAGATATCACTTACTTGGCTGTACTCCAAGACCAAAAAGTCCGCAGCATCACACTCAATCCCCTAGAATTGGGTTTAAGTCATGCTCCCACTGAAGCCTTGTGTGGTGGAGATGTCCAAGAAAATGCAGAAATCTTAAAAGCTGTTTTGCAAGGGAAAGGCACCCAAGCGCAGCAAAATGTAGTTGCTTTAAATACCGCTCTTGCGCTACAAGTTGGCGAAGTTTTTGATAGCAACTCTACAGATATTTTGGAAAGTTGTGTCCAAGGTATAGCTTTGGCGAAAGAAGTACTGCAAAGCGGTGCGGCTTGGACGAAATTAGAACAACTTGCAGATTTTTTACGCTAATCGCTATTAGCTACTCAGTTAAATATACAAAGGAAAAACGCACATGATTGTTATCTTGAAGAATGGTACACCTCAAGAAGAAATTACTCGGCTAAGTGAAGAGATTAGTGAGGCATGGGATGTCACAGTTGAAAAAAGCGTCGGCAAGCATAAAGTTGTTTTAGCGATGATTGGTGATACTCCTAGCATCAATCCGTTGCAAATTAAGGGGTATAGCCCTTGGATTGAGGAAGTATTGCGAGTGCAACAACCGTTCAAACGAGTAAGTCGCGAATTCCGCTATGGAGAAGCTAGTGAAGTTGTTATACCGACGCCTAATGGTAAGGTCTACTTCGGTGAAAATCACCCAATTGTCGTGGTAGCTGGACCTTGTTCTGTTGAAAATGAACAGATGATTGTGGAGACAGCAAAGCGGGTGAAGGCAGCGGGAGCAAAGTTCATCCGTGGTGGAGCATACAAACCTCGCACCTCACCTTATGCATTCCAAGGGCACGGTGAAACTGCCTTGGGTTTGTTAGCAGCTGCCCGTGAAGCTACAGGTTTAGGCATCATCACAGAAGTGATGGATACTGCCGACTTAGAAGCAGTGGGAAGCGTAGCTGACGTGATCCAGGTGGGAGCGCGGAATATGCACAACTTCTCGTTGTTGAAAAAAGTCGGCGCTCAAGATAAGCCGGTGCTGTTGAAGCGTGGAATGTCGGCGACAATTGATGAGTGGTTGATGGCAGCAGAATATATCCTTGCTGGGGGAAATCCGAATGTAATTCTTTGTGAGCGGGGAATTAGAACCTTTGATGGCAAATATGCTCGCAATACCTTAGATTTGTCGGTTCTTCCAGTATTGCGATCGCTTACCCACTTACCAATCATGATTGACCCCAGTCACGGTACAGGTAGGTCTGAGTACGTTACACCAATGGCAAAAGCAGCGATCGCCGCCGGTACAGATGCTTTAATGATTGAAGTTCACCCAAATCCGGCAAAAGCCCTATCTGATGGACCTCAATCCCTCACCCCTGATAAATTTGACATCTTGGCTCAAGAAATGGCAGTAATTGGCAAAGTTGTCGGTCGCTGGTCTGAGCGTGCTTTGGTAGGTTCTATTTAATTCTCCGATTTCCAATTGAAAGAATTGTAGATTGTTGGGTGCGTTGGCGCAATTCGTAACGCACCCAATTTGATGTTTTATCTTTTTAAAAAATTATTTATAACTTTGTTTCTGTTAACTCATTATTGTAGAAAATCATTTTCGTAATCTTATCAAAAAAACAATATTTTACATCTAAAAAATAACTACAAATTAGACAAACTTATCAAAAGATTTCTCATTGTTAATTTCAGCCAAAAAAATTACTATATTTTGTAAAAGTAACATTAACAGGAATTACGCAATCCGATGTCGTAAGTAGCGGTAATTCATGAACTACCGCGACTGTCTAATAGGCTTTTCAATTATTTTTGCGTAACTCATAATTAATTACAAGTTGTTTTTGGTCAAGAAAAATGTCAACGTTCTGTAATTAAGCCCAACAAGCTAAATCAAAGAATAGCTGTTAACTAAATTCAGTAAAAAAATCATAAAAAAGCTACGAAGCAAACTTAATCTTGCATTTTTGATGTGGCTTTATTAAGCAAAATTTTTGCACTTAAAACATAAGGATTGTATCTAATGGCAGATTTTAATGTTGACTCTTTGAGTAGTGGTAGCAACCCCCTCGATGCCGGTAGCTCGACTGGTAATGGTGGCAATATTATTGGTAGCAATTCCAATACTTTTGATAACACTAGCACCTCATATCAAGGTAGAAGCTCATCGACTGATGGTGGACTTGGACAATCACCTTGGGGTCGCTTAAGTGAAGTCGGTATAACCGACTTAGGTACTCTTTTCAGTGGCGTTGGCAGTGAATCGGGTGGCGGCAACCCGTTTGCTAACAACCCCGCAGCTGCCCAGGTACTATTTGGTGGTGAGAGTCAGGGGGGATCGCCTTTTAGTAACTTGAGGACGAACATTGACAACCTAGTTGGTAACAGTACCAATGGCAGCAACCCCACAGGTGGTAGCGGCATCACGTCTCAGTCTGCTGATGCCAATACCACTAGCGGCTTTAGCAGCACCTTTAGTGGTGGTAGCATCGAGGGTATCGACTTGGGTGGCGCTTTTGGTGGTGCGACCTCTGAGATTGAAATAAGGTCTTAGACTGACAACTTGGTAAACTCCAAACTCATCGAAGGTGGTATCAGTCCATCCTTCAATGTCTCTAGCAATCAATCCGGTGAAGGCAGCATTCCGCTTACAGGTGGCAGTATCAGTATCGGTGACAATGGCACCGTGTCTGATGAGAGCTTCAGTACCATCTTTAACATCCCAACTGCTGACAGCTTCGA
>JBPCQW010000484.1:0-15154 GCA_050997715.1 Hassallia sp. | reverse complement strand
GAATCACAAATTCTGTACCATTCCCCACAGATGAAATACATTGTAATGTTCCGCCGTGCTTCTCGGTAATAATTTGGTTACTAATAGAAAGTCCTAATCCACTACCTTTACCTTTTGGTTTAGTTGTGAAAAAAGGTTGAAATATCTGGCTTTGCACTGACTCTGATATCCCCATTCCGTTGTCGGAAATTTTAATTGTTACTTGCTCTTTATCTATGGTAGTGCAAATGCGAATTAGTCCGAATTTGCGAGAAGCCGTAGAAAATGCTTCTACGTCTTTTATTGGTTCCTCAATCGCATCAATCGCATTCGAGAGTAAATTCATAAACACTTGATTGATTTGTACCGGGTAACATTGAATTTTGGGCAAATTGCCATATTCTTTGATTACATTAATAGCGGGACGTTTGGGTAAAGCTTTCAAACGGTGCTGCAAAATCATTAAAGTAGTTTCTAGCCCTTCATGAATATCAACAGCCTTTTTCTGTTCTCCATCCACCCGTGAAAAATTTCGTAGGGATTGCATAATTCCTTGAATGCGTTCAGTCCCAAGTTTCATTGAAGAAATTACTTTAGGCAAATCTTGGAGTACATGTTCTAAATCCATCGCCTTAATGTTATCTTCAATTTCATACCCAGGTGTGGGAAACTTTTTTTGGTAGAGCTTAACTAAGTTAATTAAATCTTGGATGTAGTAGGAAGCGTGATATAAGTTAGTAGAAATAAAGCCGACGGGATTGTTAACTTCATGAGCCACGCCGGTAACTAGCTGTCCTAAAAAGGAAATTTTTTCACTTTGGACTAACTGTAATTGAGTTTTTTTGAGTTCTTCTAAAGCTTGAGAAAGTTCAGCAGTGCGTTCTTTAACTCTTTGCTCTAATTGCTGTTTTTGCTCGTCTAATTCCAAGTTTAGTTGTCGCAATTTTAAGTGTAGTTGAATTCTGGCTAAAACTTCTTTTTGATTAAATGGCTTGGTAATGTAATCTACTGCTCCTAAACTTAGCCCTTTAACTTTTTCTACGGAATCAGAAAGAGCAGTTATAAAAATAATGGGAATCTCTTGAGTAGATGGATTTGCTTGCAATCTGCGACACGTTTCAAAACCATCGATTCCCGGCATCATTACGTCTAATAATATCAAATCAGGTGGATTATTTTTTACTTGCTCAATTCCACTGTTTCCATCCATTTCAACTATAACTTCGTAGCCCGCATTCTCTAAAGTAGCGTGAAGAACTTGGAGATTGGTTGGGCTGTCATCAATAACTAATATTGTCTCAATATTATTGATAGTGTTGCTTGTACTTTCAGTTAATAATTCGTTTCTTTGGTTGTGTAAATTAATCATTGTAGTTTTTATTTTAATTGTTGATTTTGATACTAATTTATATGATTTTGTAGAAACTGACGTATTTTTTTTATGTTAAAACTTTTGACAAGTTGATTTAAATGGTTAACAAAAGGTTTATATTTATCATCCATTTTGTAAATTTTTTCCAATTCTTTTTGAATTCCTTTGATTTGTCCTTTCTTTGCATATTCTATGAGCATTGCCAAATCGTCAGATGGTGGGACAATGATTTCACCCGTTGTTTCTGGTTTAAGCGATACTCCCGGAGAAAGTGGCTGATGCGATCGCACTTTTTCTTTTTGCGCTTCTGCATAAATCCAATTCAGTTTTAAGTGCTTTGACAAAATGCGATAAATTTCTGCTGCTTGCACCGGTTTTGCCAAAAAATCATTACCTCCTCCTACTTGATTTTTTTGTCTATTTCTATCATAAATACTGGCTGAATAAGCAATAAATATTATATCTTTAAAAATTTTGTTTGTTCGCAATTGCCTAAGCATTTCCCACCCATCGATTATAGGCATGTCTAAGTCAGAGATAATCAAATCTGGATAATAAAGAGTTGCTTTTTCTAAGCCTTCTTCACCGTTAGCAGCTTCAATTATAGTAAAACCCAAGGGTTCTAAAAGATTGACAATTACTGAGCGATTTTCCCAACTATCATCGACAATCATAATTTGTCTTCTGGAACCAGAGTAACCAGTAATTCTCCCACCATTTGTGATAGTATTACTCTCTGTCCAATTATCAGGTATTAAAAATTCTATTTCAAATTCAAATACACTACCTACACCAAATTTACTTTTTACTTTAATGGAACTACCCATAAGTTCGACGATTTTCTGGCTAATAGCTAGTCCTAATGCTGTGCCTTCTGTTTGATGTGTGCTATCTCCTAGCTGCTCAAAGGGTAAGAATATCTTCTCTATTTGTGTAGGACTCATGCCAACCCCTGTATCTTGAATTTTAAATCTAACTTTATTCATTTTTTGTTTGTTATTAATTGTATAGTTTGTAATGAAATCTACATTAAAAGTTACTCCTCCATTGTCGGTGAATTTAATCGCATTACCAAGTAAATTAATTAGGACTTGTCGCAGTCGCTTGTCGTCAGCAGTGACACCTGTCGGTAAATTTGCAGCAGGTTGGTAAATAAAATCGATATTTTTTTCTTCAGCTTTAAAGCGACAAATTTCTACAACTCCTTGTAGCAAAGAAGGTAGATAGAAATCTGTCGGACGCAGTTCCATTTGGTGAGCTTCTATTTTGGAGATGTCTAAAATATCATTTATTAATGTTAATAAATTTAAGCCACATGAGCGAATAATGCTGATGCCATGTTTTTCTTGTTCTGTTAGGGTTTTGGAGTTTTCTAGGATTTGAGCGTAGCCTAAAATGCCGTTAAGTGGTGTCCTTAGTTCGTGGCTCATGTTTGCAAGAAATTCGCTCTTGGCATGGTTGGCAATATCAACTGCTATTTTTGCTTCTTTTTGCTTTGATAAAAGGGTTGTTACCTGGTGAATCAGTTGATTGAAATAAGCTGTTAGTAATCCTACTTCGTCCGTTTTGGTAATAGGTGTTTCCACATTAAATTCTTGGGTTGCTTTTTGGGCAACATCACTTAATGCTTTTATAGGATAAGCGATCGCCTTACTTATATACATAATAAAATAAGTAGCGATCGCTATCGATATAATGATACTTATAAAAATAATTACTCTTCGTTTAATTTCTGCCTGAACGAAAGCAATTTCAGCTTCCTCCTCTTTTTTATCAGCAGTTTCTATCAGAATTGCTAATTCATTCAAAAATTTCGTTCTCTTCACACTTGTATTGCTATCTGTCAATACTAGCAATTTATTTGCTTTCAAAACATCTTCATTGTCTATATTTGCCGGGTCAATTTCATCTAAAGTAGCTTGTAAATCTTGGGCAAATTTTTCAAATGTGCCGTCAGACTTTACAAGTAACGGCTTCAGGGATGTTATCGAAGAAGTTGATGCCGAGGAATTGAGAGAGGACAGCAATATCTTAACTTGAGCAATACGCTGAATTGCCGTTGTTTTTGCTTTCTGAAACTCTTTCGGTTTTTGCAGATAAGGAGTAAATTCTTTAACTGGTTCAAATTCTAAACCAGCCGAGCGCAACTTATACAAAAGCTTACGCTCTTTGCGAATACTGATTCTCTGCTTGTTAGCTGCCTGCTGGTAATAATTACCCATAGTTAAGCCGCTAAGAGTGGAAGCAACGACAATGGTAAGAGCGATCGCATAACCAATGCTAATCTTATTGCTGATACTGAGTCTGCTAATTACCTGACGCATCGCAGCCAAAAAGTTAAATAAAGCTACTTGCTTTCTTTGAGCGGAATCGATAATCTGATGATCTAATTGAGTTGAGTCATTGATTTTGGGAGGTCGCATGTACGTATATAATCAACAGCGGATGCAATAAGTGCATTTTTTTGAGGATGTTAACTATATAGTTCCCACACGGAAGTTAAGAATTCACATCAACTGAAGTTCTTAAACTGGTAAATTAAACAAGTGCCAGCACTTACCCAAACTAACCCACAATACTCTTAAGTTATGGGAATAGCGATCGCTAACTCTGTCCCTTCTCCCAAAACTGAGTCACAACTTAAAAAGCCTCCATGTTTTTCTACCACTATCTGATGACTGATAGATAAGCCTAAACCTGTACCTTTGCCAACTGATTTAGTAGTAAATAAGTAATCAAAAATTTGTGATTTTACTTCTGATGATATACCTTTGCCATTATCTTTAATCTTGATGATGACAGTTTGATTATCTAGAGATTCTGTTTTAATAGTAATAATATTAGGTAATCGTTCTATCTCAGCAAAACTGTGCCCTAGACTAGATTCATCTAAAACATCTATTGCATTTGCTATAATATTCATAAATACTTGATTTAGTTGCCCCAAATAACATTTAATTAAAGGTAAATTTCCATATTGTTTAATTATTTGAATTGCGGGACGAGTCTCATTTGCTTTCAAGCGATGTTGCAAAATCATCAAAGTGCTATCGATGCCTTCGTGGATATCAGCTAATACCTTAGAAGTAGTATCAGCACGGGAAAAAGTTCGTAGCGAATTGCTAATATCACGTATACGTTTCGTTCCTACTTTAGCTGAATCAATTATTTTCGGTATATCTTCATTCAAAAACTCTAAATCTATTTTTGCTGCATGAACATGAATTTCTGGATGCTCAGAGTATTGCTGGCACAATTGCAAGTGTTCCAGCAAATCATGAAAGTATTCTTCAATGTGGTCAACATTACCTGAAATACAAGTGAGTGGGTTATTAATTTCGTGAGCAATACCAGCTACCAACTGTCCTAGAGCAGACATTTTTTCACTTTGTACTAATTGAATTTGAGCTTGTTTGAGGTCGTTTAGAGATTCAGAAAGTTTAGCTGTTCGCTCTATTACTCGTTGCTCTAACTCTTCTGTGAATTGCTTGAGTTGAATATTTTGTTCTTCCAACTTCTTAGTTAAATTTCGCATTTTTAAATGCAGGTAAACACGAGCGATAACTTCTTCTTGCTGAAACGGTTTCGTGATATAATCTACTGCTCCCAAATGAAAACCTTTGACTTTATCTGCGGTATCATGTAAGGCTGTCATAAAAATAATAGGAATATCATGAGTGAGCGGATTTTCCTTCAGTTTCTCACAAGTGACAAAACCGTCAATTCCTGACATTTGAATATCCAACAAAATCAGGTCTGGTGGGTCATATATGCTTTGTTTGAGAGCATTTTCACCACTTGTTGCTACAGCAATTTCTAAACCTGCATCAATCAAAGCTTCTGAAATTACTGCTAAATTATTCGGATTATCATCTACAATTAAAATGATATTATTTTCTGAGTCATGCATAAATTTTATAACAAGAGTTAAATGATTATTAAGATAATTTAGTTATTTTTTAAATATTCTCGAAGAAAAAGTTGAATTTTTTCTATTTGAAATTTATTGGCTAATTGGATAATTTCTTGAGCAAAAGGAGTCAAATTTTTGTCTAATTTTTCCAGTTCATTAACCTGGTCTTTTATCGCTTTGACGCGACCTTTCAAAGCTAAATCGTACAGTCGAGACAAATCTTCGGCGGATGGTGGTACTATTGTAGTCTGTGCAAGTAAAATACTTTCATCCGGCTTGTTATCGGGTTGTTTGTTTGCTTGATAAAGCCATTCCAATTTCAAATGTACTCGTAACAATTCCAGCAAATTTTCTACCTGTACGGGTTTAGGTAGAAACTCATTTGCCCCAGCATTTAAACTTTTATGTTGGTCAATTTCAAAAACGCTAGCAGAAGAAGCAATTATTACAACTTCTTTTAACTGAGGCGATCGCCGCAAGTGCTGTATCATTTGAAAACCATCCATCACAGGCATAACTAAATCAGTAATAATTACGTCTGGTTGAAATTCAACGGCTTTATCTAAACCCTCTTGACCATTTTTGGCTTCAATAATGTTAAAACCAATTGGTTCTAGCAGATTGACAATAACTGAGCGATTCTCCCATTTATCATCTACTACTAAAATCTTTCTTTGTTTACCAGAGAAACCAATGATAGTTCCATTAGAAAAGGTTTTAGCTGTTTCTGCCCAATTTGGGGCTGTTAATAAATCGACATCAAATGAAAAAATACTGCCTTCACCAAGCTGACTTTGCACAGAGATGCTGCTGTTCATGAGAGAGATAATTTTTTGCGTAATTGCTAATCCTAAACCGGTTCCTTCTGACTTGCGAGATTCAGAACCAACTTGCTCAAAGGGCAAAAATATTTTCTCTAATTGCTCATCACTCATCCCCACACCAGTATCTTCAATTTGAAAGCGAATCTGGCGATTTTGGATTGAGGAATGCTCAATGACTGTTTTTTGATTTAGTACCTCTACTTTAAAAGTTACTCCTCCTTTGTCTGTAAATTTTATAGCGTTACCAAGTAAGTTAATTAACACTTGCCGCAAACGTTTTTCGTCTGCATGAATACCTTGAGGAATTTCCGATTCTACCACGTAAATAAAAGCAATGTTTTTTTGTTCAGCGCGGATGCGGCAAATTTCGGCAACACCTTGCAAAAAAGCCGGAAAATGAAAATCTGTAGGGTAGAGTTCCATTTTCTGTGCTTCAATTTTTGAAAGGTCTAAAATATCGTTAATTAAAGTTAATAAGTGAGAACCGCACTGATGAATGATGCTGATACCGTTGCGTTCTTTTTCTGTGAGGGTTGGCGATCGCTGAAGAATTTGGACATAGCCTAAAATACCATTAAGCGGCGTTCTCAGTTCGTGGCTCATGTTTGCCAAAAACTCGCTTTTAGCAGAATTTGCCGTGTCAGCGCTGATTTTGGCTTCTTTCAGTTCTGCTGTACGTTCTTCAACCCGAACTTCTAATTCTTGATTGTTTTTTTCTAAAGTAGCGAAAGATTCGCGTAACTGCTGTGCCATGCGGTTAAACGATTGACCAAGAACTCCTAATTCATTGACTGCTGACTCCTGTACCTTTTGGTTCAACTCACCGGATGCGATCGCTTCCGATGCTTTACTTAGCCGTAAAATTGGTTGGGTAATCCAGCGTGATGTATACATGCCGATCAAAGTTGCCAAGACCAACGCCCCCAAACATAATAAGATGGTTGTGCGGGTGTTGGCGTTAATTTGCCCCATAAAGTCAGATTCGGGAACAGCAACCACTACCAGCCAATCTAACCCCCACTCATCTTGCCAAGGTGTTACCTGAATAAATTGCCGCTGACCATTCATTAGAAAGTCAAGCTGCTGGCTATCTTCGATTTTGCTAAAGTCGCCGAAATACTGTGTTAAATATTTTGCGCTTGCTTGAACTAAGGCATCACTACTATCTATTGCCTTCAGCCGTTGCGGTTTCTTATTTACTATTGTATAGGGCTTCTCGCTGCTGGAGGTGGCGACTATTAAGCCGTTGCGCTCTAAAATGAAGGTCTTGCTCTTGGGACTAACTTTTAACTCGTGCAAAAAATCACTAATTTGTAAAAGACGCTGGTCAATACCAATCACCCCTATTAAGTTTTTATTTTTATCATAAACAGGACGGTTGGCAGAAACTGCTAGGGGAAATGGGGGTATTTCCCACTGATAAATCTCGCTCCATATTGGTTTACCAGCCTTAATTGTCTGTGAATACCAAGCTTCTTTCTGAAATTCGTAGTTGGGAAAAATGCTCATCACCTTGAGACGATTGCCCTGGTTATCTGTTTGGTAATTGTAGGTATCATTGTTGCCGTATCGCTTTTGGGAAACATCATTAACAATCAGATGATTATCCTCCCCTGAGTAGCCAGAGCCAGAGAATTCACCTAATTTAGAGCCAAAGCTAATATAACCAACGTTATACAACTGCATTTGCTTCCAGAAGTAATGCCCAATACCTTTTAAATCTTGCGGGTCTAGCAAACCTAAATCAATCGCATCCCCATTAATTTGAGCCAAATGTCGAGCCGTTTCCAGATAGCTATCAAGGTGTTGATCGATACGTGAACTCACTTCACCCCGCAGTCGGGAAGCAAGTTCGTTAACTGCTCTTTGCCCATTACGTAACGATAGATACCCCGTCAATCCCACGGCAGCAAAGATTTGCAGCACAAAAGGAACGACAAGAATCAGGTGTAGTGAGAATTTTGGGAATTTATTGATACCGGATTTTTTCTTAAATTTAAGTAGCATTACTACCTGGGAAGCAGTTAGAAAGTTAGCTAATTACATAGTTCCCAAATTTGAGTTCATGATTTGCATTCACTCTAGACAAATTGTCGTAAAGACGTGACGACGGAACGTCTCTACAATATGATCCAATGCATCTATCCTATAAGTAGAATTATTTGAAGTTTCGGATAAAAACATGAGAGTTTGGCTTGCCTGCTTTTTCGTGCTGTTTGCCCTAGCAAAACTGTTTGACTGGGTGCAACAACTTTCTCTACCGCTACCAATCTATATTTTGGGTGGGGCATTTTTAGCTATTGCTTCTAACTACGATAAAATTGTCGGCTCTTATTTCAGTGAAGCGCTACCCGAACAACCGCAATTAGATTCATCTTCTGTTGAAAAAGTCAATACATCTTTATAAAAATATAAAAAATTAATGTAGTAAGCACTTCAGTGCTTAAAATCCATGCTATGAGCGGTAAACCGCTCACCCTCCGGGTTCACCAGTCGCTCATGGGGGAGACCCCCAAGACCGCGCTGGCTCACTACAAACTAGGGGTCATGAATTCAACACTCGGTCGTTTGGGCGAAGTTGCCACACTCTTTTTCAAGTTGGGTATCATCGGTTTCGGGGGTCCGGTTGCTCATATCGCGATGATTGAAGATGAAGTAGTCAAGCGGCGTCAATGGATGACACGAGAGCATTTTCTAGACTTAATTGGGGCAACTAACTTGATTCCGGGTCCCAATTCTACAGAAATGGCGATTCATGTGGGATATGTCTACGCGGGATGGCTGGGGCTGATTGTTGCGGGTGTTTGCTTTATTTTACCTGCGGTGTTAATTACAGGTGTATTTGCCTGGATTTATGTTAACTATGGCAATTTGCCCCAAGTCGCTCCTTTACTATATGGAATTAAGCCTGCTGTTTTAGCGGTGATTTTGGATGCGCTTTGGCGTTTGGGAAAAAAAGCTGTAAAAACTCGTTACTATTTGGCGATCGCCTTGGGTGTAGTAGTCTTATTATTGCTGTTGAAACTTAATGAAGTGATTGCCCTCTTAATTGGCGGTATCTTAGGTATGATTTGGTTGCGTAGTAGCGATCGCGGCAAAACTCCACCAAACACAGCAAATTTTCTCATCGCTAATTTAACTACAGGTGCGGCTTTTAAGACAACAGCAGTGAGTGCAGCAACTACTGCACATACAATAGCAAACGTCTCTTTGTGGAAATTGGGTTTATTTTTCTTGAAAGTCGGTAGTGTGTTGTTTGGTGGTGGTTTTGTGTTGGTAGCGTTTCTCGAAGGTGAATTAGTTCAGGAATACGGCTGGTTAACGCAACAACAGTTACTCGATGCGATCGCGATCGGTCAATTTACCCCAGGACCGGTTCTTTCTACCGCTACCTTTATCGGTTACGTCATTGCAGGTATTCCAGGTGCTATAGTGGCAACAGTAGGAATTTTCCTCCCTTCGTTTTTCTTCACGGCTATTCTTAATCCGCTTGTTCCTCGGTTACGCGCTTCAAAATGGACAAGTGCCTTTCTGGATGCGGTGAATGTCAGTGCTGTGGCGTTGATGTTTGTAGTAACCTTAGAATTAGCAGCAGCGACTTTAATACCAAATGCATATGTGGACTTTTTAGCTGTGGCGATCGCTATTATCTCAGCCGTTTTGCTGATTCGCTTCCGCATCAATGCTGCATGGCTAGTTTTCGGTGGCGCGGGAATTGGCTGGGTAGCTTCGCTTTTAGGTTACACTCAATAATCTGGCTCTTGACTGTGTAAGCATAAAGGTAATATAGAGGCAGACCCACATGACCCTTGAAACAGCCACTAAGTCTTACATAGCCAATAAGCCAGTACGCCATAAACTATTAGGAGAAATGTTCATTGTCGATTTGTACCCGTCTAGAGTTGGCAGCGTGCGGGTAAAACTTCGCAACGGTGTAGAGATGGATTGTCAGCTAGAGTTTTTAGACGCTGTGTAATATAGCGGTGAGGTACATAAAACACCAAACCCCGTGCGTTTTGGACACCCCTCTCCTTTTGCAGCATATCTGACACATAACTTTATAATCACATCAAACAAATGATTACAGTTCATATAATGGAACGACAAAATTTGTTTTGATGAAGTAATGAAAAGCCGACTGGTTCACACTGAGGATTTATCAACAGAAGATAAGGAAGCTATGTACTCGCTACTTAGCACTTATTTTGAAGGTGTAAAACGAGATGTTTTTGAGGCAGACTTAAGTCAGAAAAACTGGGTAATTCTGCTTAAAGATGAAAAAACAGAGCGGCTCCAAGGTTTTTCCACTCTGGTGATGTACAACACCGAGTTTGAGGGGGAAAAACTAAGTGTAGTCTATTCTGGAGACACCATAATGGACCCTAGCGGGTGGTCGAGTTCTGCGCTTTCTCGCTGTTGGATAACTTCGGTGAACCAACTTCGTCGCGATTATGCTCAGGGTAGACTATATTGGCTGCTGATTTCTGGGGGATATCGTACCTATCGTTTTCTGCCGATTTTTTGGCGGGAGTTTTATCCGCGATATGATGCAGTAACGCCGGCTTCTATTTCGTCGTTGAGCGAGTTTCTTGCAGGCGATCGCTTTGGCAATTATTATGACGCAAAAGCGGGAATAGTCCGCTTTCCTCATCCCCATGTGCTGCGAGACTCTCTGCGCTTAATTCCCCAAGAAAGACTGCAAGATCCTCACATCCGCTTTTTTGAGCAACATAACCCCGACCATCTCCAAGGTGCCGAACTCGTCTGCTTGACAGAGATTTGTGAAGAAAACCTGACTTCCGCAGGGAAGCGAATGTGGTTCGCTAATTCCCCTACGAAGCAGCAGCAACAGTTTTCAGCAGAATGGGGGATAGAAAAAAATACTCACAAAGCAAAACCAGCGATCGCAACATTTTGAGGGCTATTAAATTAGGAATTATATAATCAGCTGCTTCACCAGAAGTGAAAACCTCAACATGAACGTCAACTCGCAGATTTTTATCGCAAAGAACCAAAAAAAGACTTTCAATAATCCACAGCGTTTTATCGAGGGTTGGTATTGGGTATTACCCTCGCGCAATTTGAGGAAGGGTGAGGTAAAAGCTGTTACAGTTCTGGGTCGCGAACTAGTTATTTACCGAGGTCAAGATAAAAGAGTAATTACCTTTGATGCCTACTGTCCGCATATGGGTGCCCATTTAGCGGAAGGCAAAGTTGAGGGTAATGAATTGCGCTGTTTTTTCCACAACTGGAAGTTTGATGCTGATGGGATTTGTGTTGATATCCCCTGTTTGGGGGAACCGCTGCCGATGAAGTTGAAATCTTGGCACACGGCAGAGAAATACGGGATGATTTGGGTTTGGACTGGAGAAACTCCGCACCAACCGTTACCTTTTGTCCCAGAATTGGAAGATGAAGAATGTTACAGCGCTTTAGGTTCTCGCTTCATCAAAAATTGTCATCCCAATGTGGTGATGATTAATGCAATTGACGCTCAACACTTCAATACAGTTCACAATTTGCCATTAGAAATTGTCTTTCAGAAAGACGAACTAAATGAGAATGCAATTACCTTCAGTAATACTACACGCGGTGGTGAGGATTCGTTTTTTATCAAGTTAATTCGTCCTTTCTACAAAAACGCCGTCACCTACAGCATGTGTTATTGGTACGGTAGCATCGGTATAGTTACAGTTGGACCCGACTTTTTGCACTTCCACATCATGTTTACCCTACGGATGACGGAACAAGGAAAAACGGAAGGTCAAACTTTGTTTATTACGAAAAAACGTAAAGGTATTTTCGGTTGGTTATTTAACTCAGTTGTGCTATCACTTACCAAGACGGTGGCTGACTACTTTGCTAAAGGTGATACTAAGATTTTCCAAACAATTAAGTTTGACATGAGAACCCCGATCAAGGCAGATCAATCCATTATGCAGTTTATCAATCATGTGGAAAGACAGAAAGCCCTTTCTTGGGAAACTTGGCTAGATGCGCGATCGCGTGAAGCAGAAATGAGCGATCGCTCAAAATGGCGAGACGAAATGACTAGTGACTAATAATTATTACGCTCATTTATAGTTCGTAGTCAGGGCTTTAGCCCTCATAACTTCTGTTTTAAGGGCTGAAGCCGCTTACTACAAATTAATGAATATTCAACACAAAACCGCTGGATTCGACTTACCCCACCTACAAGAGCAAGACAAACTGCATCGCTTATTGTCCTCAACCCTTTTGAGGAGAGGGGGAGATGGGGGAGACAAGGGAGACAAGGGAGATGGGGGAGACAAGGGAGATAAGGGAGATAAGAAAGCAAATTCCTCCTTGTCCTCCTTGTCCTCCTCATCCCCCTTGTCCCCCACTCCCCCCATCCCCCACTCCCCCCCTCCCCCTTGGGACACCACCCACTTCAACCTACATAATGTAAAAATCTTTACCGATGCAACTGCGGATGAGCAAGTAGAAATTTTACAACTTTGTAGCTGCGGACTGCTAGAAGAATCCTACTTCATCGAGAAAGCGGGTATGGGTTACATGGCAAAAATGGTGCTACTCGCAGAAACGACAGAAGAAAGGATGCTTTACGCTCTTTTTTGTGCTGATGAAGCTAGCCACTTTGCCCAGATTAGACAATTTCTGCCAACTCCCGAACCTGTAGGAAATAACTTTTTCCTACGCTTTTTATGAGATTTGATAGAAAGTCAAGATAAAACCGTGCTGCTGTTCGTTTTACAGGTAGTGCTTGAAGGTTGGGGTTTAAGCCATTATCGCAGTCTCGCTAAAGACTGTATAGATCCAAATTTGAGTTTGATGTTACATTCGTTTTTGCAAGATGAAAGCCGTCACCACGCAACAGGAGTAACGCTATTTGACCAAACGTGCGTGACGCCATCAAGCCAACAAACGATAATTGAGACACTAGCATCATTTTTGCAGATGGTGCAGGTAGGACCTCAAAGCATTGTAACTGCAATAGAAAAAGTCAAAGGTGATTTATCACGTCAACAGAAAGTAAAGATTTTTGCCCAACTGGATACAGAAACTCACAGTAGTAGTCGTTTGAAATTGTTGCGATCGCTTATGAGTCACCCCAATGCAGAAATTATACTTCAACAACTCGACCAGCAAAAATCATTTCACCCTTTCCCACCAGAAAAATGTGTATAAAAGCTCGTAATAAGCGCTGAAGCGCTTACTACATTATTAAAATTTAACATGAACACAACACTCAACGAACTTAAACAAAACACACTTCTAGAAAATCCCCAAGTCTACCGCAAACTACAAATTAACCACACACGCAACAAACAACAAGACCACACGCAACTGCTTGACGAAGCTGCTGCCGCATTTAAATATGAAGATTGTAAAGATGTCTATTGGAATCCAGAAGAATTCTCTTTACTTTACGGTACACCAGTATGGTCACAAGCAAGCCAAAGTCAAAAAGTTATTTTAAATCAACTTTATTGGGTAGCTTATTATTCGCAAATTATCTCCGCCGAAATTGCGACAATCTTCTTTAATCAAACTAGCGCTGCTGGACTTTATGCCCAAGAAGATTTTCGTTTAGTTTGTGATATGCTCGACTTGGAATCAGCACAAGAACGCGCTCATATAAATGCTTTTCAAACAATTTCCAACCAAGTAGAAGCGGCATTATTTGGCAAGCGAATTTTCTCTTATCCGATGCGCGGACCATTTAGCGAAACGATGATTTTCGCTGATACTAACGCTTTCAAAACTTGGTGGAAAAAGCTGCAATTACAAACCTTTGGACTTTTATCATCAGATAATACCTTCTTAGCTTGTCAATACTTCACCGTGCGGGGTGTGCGAACACTCAACGGTAAGTTAGTACAGCACAAATTAAGCAATTATTATCATAAACATCCCGACCAAGAAAACGCTCCCATCCCTGCAAAGATTTCTTACTATCACTTCATGGATGAAAGCTTTCATTTTAACAGTTCGACAATTATCTCCCATGATGTGATTTCGTGTTTGAAACCACCGACAGCATTTGAGAAGTTAGTTGCTAACTTGGGTTTGCGTGGTTGTCAAAAAGACCATTATCACTTCAGTGCAGCAATCAACGGGATTTTTTGGTACGATCCGGCATTGTATGCAGCGATTTATCAAGTCTTGCGATCGCCTATTTTTGATATGAGCGATATTGAAGCAAAAGAAATGATGCGTCTTAGCTTCACCCAAGAATCAGAAGGACTACATCGCAGCTATCAAACTCACACAGAAGCGATGGAATCTTATAAAGTTTACCTTGATAAACTTAACTACGTTTGGCAAAGTAATAAGCAAATGTCCCTCATGGCATCAAATTCTATTCCTAAATATTTAGCAACTCAAATAAAAGCCTTCTCATCCTCGTTTTATGAATAATAGGACTTACGCAAAATACCTCTCGCTCCTCTTATTCCTCCGTGTACTCTGCGTCCTCTGCGGTTCGTTATTCCGTAAAAGAGTGCCTAAGTTCTAAAATTAAAATTAAAAGAAGTCCGATAGATAAAAATATCTGCGTTTATCTGCGTTCATCTGCGGTTTTATTTCTCATGAATAAACATACCATCAACTTTCCCCAAAGCAATTATCAACCAATCAGTTTAGAAAGACATGAAAAACTTTCCGAACATCTTACGGTACAAAATTCTCCTGTTCTATTTGGTTGTCGGACGGGAATTTGTGGAACTTGTCTAGTAGTTGTACAAGGTGATATTCCACCACCCAGCGAAGAAGAAAAGGAAATTTTAGAGATATTTGCACCGGGAAATGAACAAGTAAGACTTGCTTGTCAGATAGATTTAACAAAAGATATAGAAATAAAAAGTTATGCGGGGGAAAAGTGAGATTTGAGGATTTTTGGTATATTGTTTGTGAAAGTAAGCAACTAAAATTGAAGACGATACTGCAACGCACAGTTTTAGATGAATGGTTGGTGGTGTTTCGTGGGGATGATGGGAAAGCGGTTGTTTTGCGCGATCGCTGTATGCACAGAAACAGCCGTCTGTCTCATGGTAAAATCTGTGCAGGCAAAATCCAGTGTCC
>JBPCQW010000458.1:0-10718 GCA_050997715.1 Hassallia sp. | reverse complement strand
CCACGCTGCTTCAGTTCGGGCACGACAAGGTTGGCGTATTTGCCAGTTGCTCCCACTACCATTACTTTCATCGTTATCTCCTCATTGTCTTCATGTTCGTCAGTAGCAAGTCTGCTGACATGATCAGCCTGACGCTCGGCTGGCGGTAACTTCAACTTTCTATCGATTTGACTCGACATCGGACGCGCTTGCGGCTGGGCAAAACCAGCCGCAAGCGCAAATAGGATTCAAAGTCGGTCGGTGCAGGAAAATCGCGTTTCAACTCTCCTAAATTCGCTGCATAGCCGACGTTCTCAAACCAGCGATACATAATGGTTACTTCTTCTCCGGCTTGCTGCTCAAATGCTTCAAACGGAATTTGTTGGTAGTTGACGGTTTTTCCCAAAACGCGGCTGAACGCGGCAGCGATTTCTGTCATGGTCATGTCCACACTGGCGACTTCGATTTCGCGGTTCAAGAAATCTGCGGGACGGTCGAAAACCTCGGCGACCATTTCCCCGTAATCATCTTCAGAAAGCTGCTGCAACTTCGTATCAGGACTAAGCGGCTGTGGAAGCGTTCCGTTTTCGATGGTTGAACGCATTCCGTTGTAATTGTAGAAGAAGAAAACCGGACGCATGATCGTGTAGGGCAACCCGATCGCTCGAATATATTCTTCGACTTGAAACTTGCTGTCAAAATGCGGAATGCCGGTTTTGCGTTCTGCGCTCCCCACCGAACTGTAGACGAAATGCTGGATACCCGCAGATAAAGCCGCGTCTGCAACAGCCTTGCCCTCACGGATTTCAGTTTCCGATCCGTCTTTGAAGTTTTGCATCGAAAAAATGCCGTCAGCACCTTGCAGAGCGCGGTCAAGTGAAGCGCGATCGCTAAAGTCTCCTTCTACGAGCTCTGCGCCCGCTTGCTTAAGCGCTTGGGCGGCGGGCTTGTTTGGGTCACGCACGAAGGCACGAACCGTGAAGTTTCCGCGCTGCAAAAGGTGACGCGCCACTGCGCCGCCTTGATTGCCCGTGGCTCCGGTGACTAAGATGAGCCGTTTTTCGTTTGTTTTCTGCGTCATACCTTCTCCACCCTGTTTGTGTGTTTGTTTCATCTTGTCGAACTTTCAGTACGGTAGCTTCCAGAGAAAGAAAGAAAAAGTAGTTAAACTTCAAAACAGTTATGCAAAAAATTCAAAGATGCGTTTGCGTGAATGGACAAGCTCAAAAGCCTGATGATTTTTATGCGCTCTGCTCAATGTTGCAGCTTTTCGGAGGCAGCACGACAGTTAGGCATGGCTCCTTCAGCGGTGAGTCGAGCCGTATTGCGCTTAGAAGATGACTTGGGGGTGCGCTTGCTCCATCGGACAACTCGCAGTTTGACGCTGACCGAAGATGGCAACCGATTTTATCAACGTTGTGAGCAAATTCTCAACGATTTGGAAGAAGCCGAACTCGAAGTCAAACAATCGCAATCCATGCCGGTCGGAACATTGCGGCTTGATCTGAGTTTTGTGTTTGGCAAAATGCATATTGCTCCGGCTCTGCTGCGATTTGCCGCACAATATCCTGAGCTAAAGCTGAATGTTTCTTTTAACGATCGCTTGATCGATCTGATTGAGGAAGGCATTGATGCAACTGTGCGGATTGGAATGATCAGCGATAGCGGTTTAATTATGCAACACCTGGCAACTGCACGCTACATCACTTGTGCCTCGCCGCAGTATCTCGCCCAGTATGGTACGCCGACAACGCCTACAGAACTATTGCAGCATCGCTGTGTCAACTTTATCTTTCCACAGACCCGACGAGAACCTAACTGGAAGTTTGAACAAGATGGAAAATCGATTGACCTTTCCGTTGACAGTTATCTGCGATTCGATAATTCAGAAGTTATTTTAGAGGCGGTCATTCAAGGAGCCGGTGTGGTTCAATTTCCCAAATTTATTGCCGCGAAAGCGATCGCGCGTGGAGACCTCCAACCGATTCTCCAATCCTACGCGCCCCAAGTTGGATTACCGATCGCAGTGTTGTATCCACAAAAACGCTATCTCTCGGCTAAAGTTCGCGTTTTTGTTGAGTTTATGAGAGAATTGGCAGCTACTTTAAAGCGAGTTGATGTTGTAGATTGAACGCTTACGAACCGCTTGAGTGAAGTTTACCCAATTATCTGCCGTAGATAGTGGCGACACCCATTAGCTTATTGTCTCGTTACCAGGTAGCAGAGCGCACCGAACGAGAAAATGGGAGTATCAAGCAATTCCAACTAACTTTGCGCTCAAATCCCACAGCTTTTTAGCTTTGTCATCATCGCTAGCTTCGTTAGAAACCTCTTGCACAAAAGATTTACGACCTTCTTTTTGTCGATTTCCCCAACTCCAATACATACCGGATTTATTGTATTCGGGATTAGCGACAACTTCGGCAACGCGATCGCCTGCCAACTCTTCAGACACAAATCCCCCTGTAATATTCTTCTGAAAAAGTGGAAAGATTTTCTGAAACAGCGGATAGTGGTTGCGAAACAAAGCCGTAGTTGCTACACATCCTGGATACAAAGAACTGAAAACAATATTAGTTGACTCGTGGTAACGCCGATGCAATTCTCGCATAGTCAAAACATTGCACAGCTTGCTATCTTTATAAGCTTTGCCTGGTTTAAACTTCTTACCATTAATCATGGAAATCGGCGCTTTAAAGCCTGCTTCAAAGCCTTGGAGTTCTCCCAAATCTGGAGGTGCTGGAATCGGAATTTTGCCTCCCAATTCTTTCGGATTTGCCGTCACAGTTCCCAAAATAATTAATCTTGGCTGCGAAGCTGAAGATTTTTTCAAATCCTCAAGCATCAAATTACACAAAAGAAAATGTCCCAGATGATTTGTGGCAACGCTTAACTCATATCCATCTTCGCTGTACAACGGCTCTTTTAATAAAGGCATATACACCGCAGCGTTGCACACCAAAGCATCCAGAGACTTGCCGCTTGAGCGGAAGTTTTTTACAAACTCGCGCACACTTTCTAAGCTGGCTAAGTCGAGATGCATGATTGTGTAGTTGTCTTGCGGCATTCCTAGGGTTTTGGCCGCGCTTTGGGTCTTGGGGATATCCCGACATGCCATCACCACATGCCATTGCCCGGTTTGAGCAAGCGCTCTTGCAGCTTGCAAACCGACTCCTGAAGATGCGCCGGTGATTATAACCGTTGACTGCCCATGTTGTTGCATTCTCTTTAGACTCCCTTGACCGTCCTTAACTATCTTCAGGATCTCACATTTGTAACGCATCGTAGAGACGTTCCGGCGGAACGTCTCTACATCTGGAAATAACTTATGCTATCTTTTGGAAATCTGGAAAAAATATCATACCAAGGGAAGATGCCAGACTTTATGAAAATAATCCTTAACTTAGAAGCGGAATTATATTTTCAGCAAGGATTGCAGCAAAACAAAGCAGAAAAGTTTGAAGAAGCGATCGCCAACTTCGACAAAGCGCTTAGATGTAAGCCAGATTATCCGGAAGCGTTATCGCAAAAAGGCTTTGCTCTAGGTTGTTTGGGTCGTCACACGCAGGCGATCGCTTGTTTTGACTTAACGCTCGAATTACGCGCAGATGCTTGCTGGGTTTTGCACAACCGTGCTATTGCTCTAGGAAAATTAGAACGTCACGATGAAGCTCTCAACAGCTTCGACCGTGCCCTTGAGTTTAACTTCAATTCCCCGACTATTTGGCACAATCGCGGTATTACCTTGTGCGACTTGGGACATTATGAAAAGGCAATTATCAGTTTTGATAGCACTATAAAGCTGCAACCAGATGCTTATTGGGCATGGAATAATAAAGGTAATGCCCTCAAACAGCTAGGACGCTATGAAGAAGCTATCAACAGCTATGATCGCGCTATTGAGTTCGACCCCAACAACGTCATGGCTTGGCATAACCGAGGTGCGAGCTTGAGCAACTGGGGACGTTATGAAAAAGCAATCCTCAGCTTTGACCGCACCTTAGCAATTCAACCAGATTATTACAAAGCTTGGTTAAACCAAGGCATAACTTGGGAAAAATTACAGCGTTATGAAGAAGCGATCGCTAGTTACAATCGCGCTATTGAATTGCAACCAAATGATCACGTCATCTTGTATAACAAAGCCCGCTGTTATGCCTTACAAAACAACATTGAAGCAGCAATTGAGAACTTACAACAAGCAATTATTCTTTGTCCAGAACAATATCTGCAAATGATTCCAACTCACTCAGATTTTGACAAAATTCGTGAAGATGGACGCTTTCAAGCTTTAATCCAACAACCAAATCGTTAAGGGGAAGGGGAACAGGGGGACAGGAATTTTGCCCAATGCCCTAGGCATCACAGAGCAACTAAAACCTCTAAACTAGCCCAACGTTCACGCAGTATTCCCGCGAGTACACGTAAACCCCACATTTCACTACGACGGTGCCCAATAGCGATCGCTGCAATTTTAGTTTCCTGCATCGCTTCTTCGGCTGGCTGTCGCAATTGTCCTGTTATATAAACTTCAGCACCTTTATTTGCTGCTTCACGTACCAGCAAGTCTGTCATTGCGCCAACAACAGCAATTCGTGATACTTCACACTGTTCTGCCGTCAGTACTTGCTCGTATCCTCCAAAGATTTGATTTATACAACTACATAACTTCTGAAAATTTTGGATTGGTATCTCTCCAATCATACCGATCGCTCTGGAATCTTTTTTTCCCAAAACTTCTGTCCCGGAAATTCCTAAAACTTCTGCCAAGCGAGAATTGTAACTCAACGTCAAATACTCATCAAAAGGTAGATGATAAGAAATTATTCCGACATCTGGTGTAAATTGTTGTGGTTGAAGTTTCCACGGTCGATGTAAGAATAACGCATCTAAATTTTGAGCGATCGCCCATTCAGATAAATCTGTCCAAGGTTCTAGTGCCAAACCCAAACGTTTAATACTACGGGATGATGGCAAATATACACCACCTCTTTCAGCTTGGGTATAGCGCTCAATCGCAAACAAGCGATCGAGAAATTCTGCTATCTCTGGTAAATAAATCAAGCGTTGCATAATCCTGGTATTCTAGAGACGGTCCAGCTGGAACGTCGCTACGCTGTGTCAATTTATCGATGTTGATAATTAACAATATTCCTGTCACCTACCAACTAATTTACACTAAACATGAGTAACTCTCAGTTTCATGACGAAATTACTTTAGCAGAACAAGCAGAAACTTTAGGAAAAAAAGCTTTGAAATTAGGGCTTATCTCTAGCTTTGTTGTGCATCATTTTCCTGATAGTTGGGAATTTTACATTCCCGACAAGAGTAAGTCTCAAGCACTAAGCCCAGAGGAAGCGTATTTACAGTTAAAGAACTTAGTGGAAAAATCTAGTAAGTAGTTATCTTTTAGAACGTAGCAAGCGTTAAAACGTTTAGTACCAAACAAATAGTTATATGATACTGTGGCAGACACTCTTGCAGTACGGGCAATGACACAGCAAAAAAAGCAGCATTGGATAGGAAAAGCGATTCTCCGTTGGAGAGGCTATACCAACGCTTCTTTATTCGGAGTTATATCTAGTGTAGTAATTACAACACCTGCACTGGGAGCGGATCGTATTGACTTTTATTACCCCCCATTTGGTGACTTTTCCATCTCCACCAATGATTTAGAACTGTTTGCGAAGCAAGGTAAAATTACTTCCGATTTTGCCTTTTATGCTAAACGTGCTAAACCAGAACAACTAGCACAACTACGAGAATTTCTCCAAACTAAATTTAATGTTAGCCCCACCTTAGTGTCGCAGTTTACCTATTCTCCCATAGGCGAAAAAATACTGCAACGTCTAGGAAAATTAGTGCAAGTGGAAACTAGACAAAATGGTTTCTATGCTTTACGGTCTGCACTTATTTTATCTGCTGCTGACCCACAAGGTTTAACATTAGTTAATATCTTACGTCGGTATCCTAGCCCCAGTATACGTTTGAACTTTTCCGAAACGGTAAATACCTTTGGGCAATTATCAGACTTACTGAAAAAAAGAGATGTAGTAGTTTCGGCATTACAACAACTAGCAGATAAAGATACAACACAAGCGCAAATTGATTTTTCCAAACAGCCAGATATTCGACTTGCAGGTGCTTTTAGTTCACAAAAAATAACTTTAAATTTGCGCGATCGCTCGCGTAATGGACAATCTGAATCTAACTTAGAACGCAAGTACGATGTAGATTTATATTTACCTCAATCGCAGCAAAATAAAACACCTTTCCCGGTAATTATCATTTCTCACGGCTTAGCACAAAACCGTAATACATTTGCCTATTTAGCTAAACATTTAGTATCCTATGGCTTTGCAGTCGCGGTCATTGAACATCCGGAAACTAACTCTAAGGAGTTTCAACAATTCTTATCAGGATTTGCCGGTCCCCCAGAAGCAAAAGAATTAATTAACCGTCCGTTAGATGTTAAACACTTATTAGATGAACTTCAACGTCTGAACGATTCTGATGTTAATCTCAAAGGAAAATTGAATCTTCAACAAGTAGGATTAATCGGACATTCCTTAGGTGCATATACTGCTTTAGCGTTAGCAGGTGCAACAATAGATTTTCAGCAAGTCCGTAAAGATTGTATTCCTAACCGTTCGTTAAATTTGTCAGTTTTCTTACAATGTCAAGCGTTGGAAATAAAAGCAGCTAATTATTTGATTAAAGATGAGCGAGTAAAAGCGATTTTGGCATTTAATCCCTTAGACAGTACAATTTTTGGTTCTAAAGGAGTAAGTCAAATTAAAATTCCCACAATGCTATTAGGTGGTAGTCAAGATATTGTTACTCCAGCCGTACCAGAACAGATTTTTCCTTTTACCAGGCTACCAAATCCAGATAAATATTTAGTATTAATTGAAAATGGCACTCATTTCACAGTAGAAACAGATCCACCTCCTAGTCAAACAGTAATACCTGTACCAAATGGATTACTTGGTCCGGATCGCACAGCAGCTTACTCTTATGTCAAAGCTCTCAGTGTGGCTTTTTTTGAAACTCACCTTGTCAACAAACCGAATTATCGTCCTTATTTAAGTGAGTCTTACGCAAAGTTTATTAGTAAAGCACCTTTAAACTTGAGTTTAATTAATTCTTCTAGTTCTGAAGAAATTGCACAGTTATTGAGTAAGCTTTATCCGCAGTTTGCCACCTCTAAGGAATTAAAAAGTAAAGAAAATAGCAAGAAATTACAAAAACCAGCAGCAATCTGAAAGACTATAGCCTTCGGCACATTTTATTCTGAATTTTGCACATTTACGATTCAACAAGCAACGTAGATAAGTTCGTAGTGAGCGATAAATCGCTCAATTTAACGGCTTTAGCCCTTACTACGAACTTATCAAAAATTTATTCCTTGCGATCGCACGGACTATGCTGCTTTAATAATCTGGTAGAAAACAGAAAAAGTGTTTTGATTCCCGCTGACATTGGTTAATCGCAAAAAATTGGAAACATTGGTATTAAAAACTCTGTCTTTAGTAAGTAGACAATTGTAAATTTAAGATTTTATATTAAAGAATTAACGATACTCTAAAAAATGTAATGGGTAATGGGTTTTGAAGAATTGATGAAAATCTATTACCCATACTCCTTTGAGGATTCATCTCAAATCGAACACGTGATAAGTGATGCGTAAACATAAAATGGTTGGTCAAAAGTCATCACTTACACTACTCTTAGGCATTAGCCTCACCACGATTTCCCTTTTATCAACCCAGCCATTAACAGCGCAAACTGAAGCAACTATACCAGCAGCTTCTGATGCTCCTTTAGAATTAAATTTATTGAAAAATCCAAAAGGTGTAATTACAGCTAATACCATTAACCAAGGGCAATTGACTGTTCCTAGTTTATGGTGGGCAAAAGAAAACTCTGAAAACAAGTTGCTAGATAATTGGATAGCATATCCAGCAGCAGGTAGACAAACAGCACGAGTTGATGTTGTTGTAAACCAGCAATTTTGGAGTATTTTAGACTACTTAGAACGATACAACTTCGTGAATCGTGTAGGCAGCCTTGCCAGGAATTACAATTACAATATCCGGGTTTTCAACTATCAAGAAGAACGTTTAGGAACTTATACTTGTAACTTTAATATAAGTCCAGCCTTATGTAAAATAGATATTGATAGTCAGAATAAACTAGGCTTGGGACGCTCTTTATAGAAAAAGAGATATTTTTCATCTTTCATTTTTGATTCTGGCAAACAAATCTTGGTACTGCTTTTGCGTTGATTGGGATAAAGGCAATAAAAATTCATTTTTATCGAACAATTGAGAATTACTCACTAAAAGATTGCGTAATGGTTGCTGGATGTCAAAGGTAGCAATGTCGGTAGAAATTGGCGAATTAGTCTTAGTTAGCAAAGAAATTTGCTTGGCGATATTGGGAGTCCAACAAAAATCAATAAACGAGGATGATAAAGCACTTTTTTGTCCAACTGGACGCACCCACAAGTCTGACCACATTGCTGTTCCTGACTGAGGGATAATTACCGCAAGTTCTGGATAACGTGGCAGCATCCGCACTACGTCGCTTGACCAAGCAACTGCCAGCCAAGTATCACCAATGATTAAGGGTTCGAGATATTTATTAGAAGCGTAAAACTTCACCTGTTGGTTTAAGGTTCGTAATTCCTTTTCCAAAGAAGGCACTTTATCAAGATTTTCTGTGTTGTAGGATTTTCCTAACTTCTTCAAAACTATACCAATAACTTCTCGTGGTTGATCGAGAAGAGAAATGCGATCGCGCAATTCACTTCTAAACAAATCACTCCAATCTCTCGGTGTCCAACCCAATTGTTTAAATTTGTCGCGACGATAAACAATCACCGTACTACCCCAGCGATAAGGTGCAGCCCAAATCTTTCCTTGAGCATCCAAGTTACCTTGGTCATTACGTCTCACCAATTCTTGCCAGCGTTTCGGCAAATTAGACCACTGCTTTAACTGCGACTCTTCCAATGGTTGAATCAGTTTCTGCTCAATTGCCTCTTTAAGTGTATAATCTGCCAATGTTACCAAATCGGCTACAACGGTTTTTTGGAATTGCGGCAAGCGTAACGAGGGAAGCCATCCCTTACCATCAGTAGCTTTGGTTTTCCCCTGCCAAGTTTGCAATTGATCAAATAAATCCTGCAATTGTCCTACTGGGGCAAACTTTAATTGTGCTTTTTGCTGTAAACTCTTGCTAAATTGATTCACCACCTGTCCGGGGATAGTGCCTTTCAATAGTTGCACGTTTAATTTCGGCTGATTGTTGTCAGCACACCCAACAAGCAGTTGCGATGCCAGTGCGCCGGTACCCAGTAAAAAAGACCGTCTATCCATCAATTTTGAATTTTAGATTTTAAAGCCACTTACGTGCGATCGGCATGGAAGTAGCGTGATTTTGAATTATATCTATATTAGACTTACGATTCTTGGGATCATCTATGTGTTGGGCATAGGGCAATTTTGCTGAGGGGAAAAGGGTAAGAAAGAAAAAATATTTCTCCCCCTGCCTCCCCTGCCGAAGAAAGCCTCCCCCACTCCCCTCTTGACAAAGTGCATACAATCGCTTAAGTTCAATCGCAAATACTCTTTGAGGAACATTTTATGCTTTGGTTAAGACAAACACACTACCCTCATTACCTCTACCAATACGTAGATCGTTATCTAGATAGGTGATATCTAACCAGCCTTGTTGTTCACCGCTTTTAATAGGAAAATCAATTGCAGTGAATTTTTTACCAGCTTCAATTTGTTGGATAAAAGTTTCTGGATTACTGTAACCTATTAAGTTTTTCAAGCCGATAATAGACCGCTCAAATTTTACTTTGACTCGCCGCTCGGAAACTGGTTCAAATTTAGCAGCCACGCTCAGTAAACCTTCGAGTAATGGGAAGCCATAAATTTCGGCTATATTGTAAACGCTGTTAGTTTCTACGCGAATACACTGATAAATTTGACCGACTTTAGACAAGGGTATGCGATCAAGGTTTAATAGCCCAATGCTTGTGGTGTATAGCAGTCGCCAATTGCCATTGAGCAAATCAACAGCTTCAACCGGACGAGGTGTAGGGTTTAAGTCTTCTAAGTTAGCGATCGCCGCTAAGATAGCCTGTTTTTCTAATTCAGTTGCCAGAATTCCGCGATTTGTAGAAGCAATTGCATTAATTAAATCCGCCTTTGTCATGATGTGTCATTACCTCAAAAGATATCAGTATTAGCTAGAGATTAATGTTCTATGTATAAACGCATAACATTAATTGAGAATCCGAAGCGTGCGATCGTTTACGGCTATTAAATAAATATTTTTTGACGGATTTTTCTATGAGAGAGTTGAATGATTAACTAAATTCGCCTATATCAAGTGATAGACTCTTAATGTCTATTCACTGTAGCCTTTTCGTGCGTTTGTCGATATGTTGAATTCTCCATTACGTGAAGAACCCCGCAACCAACGAGCCGCCGTAATTCCATTAAAGCAAGAGTCGTCGCTCTTGGACTGGTTGCAGGCAAGTAATCGTCTGATAGCGCGTGAAGTTCAAGAAGCGGATTTTTCATCTGGACAAGATGATGTCGAAGCTTTGATGGGTGTAGAAGATGGCGGAATTGATTATGATATCGATGATGACGACGATATCCCCGTAGAAGACGATTAATTTCTGTCGGTAGGGGGCTGAGTGGCATAGTCCCCGTAC
>JBPCQW010000317.1:0-6045 GCA_050997715.1 Hassallia sp. | reverse complement strand
ATCCAGACTACAACCGATATGAGTTGGCAAAACTTCTTGGTTGCAGTGAACAAACTATTGATCGTCGGCTGAACGGTAATAATATTCGAGGCGGAAAGTATAATACTCAAACACGAGTTCATCTAGTAGGTAGCATCATTGAGAGTGCAGGAACAGAAGCAGGTTTGTACCTTTATGATCGCCGCGTTTGGGTGAAGGATGCAGCGTGGGAAAATTCTAAATGGCATACTTTGTCTTACAGATCCGTCGATGAGTTTGAGTATCTTTATTTTTTCTGGAAGCCTGGTGAAACAGTTGTAGATCGTCAGAGGCTAACGCCAGATGAGTGGGTAGAATGGGGATCTCGTGGGGTGTGGAATATTCCCTCTGTTCGTGCGAACAACGATCACGAAGCGAAGTTCCCCATCGAGCTGCCCCGACGTATCATCAAGCTTGTAACAGATCCAGGAGATATCGTACTTGATTGTTTTATGGGAAGCGGTTCAACTGCTGTGGCTGCGATCCGAGAGGGAAGAAATTATATCGGCATTGAGCTTGAGCCAAAGTACGTTGAATTAGCTACTACGTCATGTGGAGAGGAAAGCCAGAAGATGGCATTATTTGCTCAGAGTAACATTAATAAAGGCTCTCAACCAAATGAACATGCTGCCATACAGTCAAATGGGCACAAACAGCTTTCTCTATTAAAGGAGGTGTAGCTACTTCATTGGCAGACGAGGGACGACTTTCCACTCATCATCGCTTAGTATAATCTTCTGGCAACGCCATCCATCACTAATAGATGCCAGTGGATCAAGACGCACACGTGTTCGTTTGACATGTTCGGGAGTATCTTTGGTGTCTTTCCCTGGAATTAATAAACCAGGCGTTCGAGCATACATCAGTCCATCAAACATCAACAATCCATTGGGAACACACACTACTTCCAGGTAATGCAATGGCTGTACGCCAAAATCCTCGACAATATAAACAACCTTAAGAAAGTAGGTCAGGCAAAGTCTCTCAGTTCCATCCAGGACATAAAACGGTGGTAACTTAGGTTGAAAGATAATGGATCTGCGCTTGCCGACAACAGGAAAAGGTGTGTTTAGCATCCCAATATCCCAAAGAGCACCGTCCCCGGATATTTGTTGCGGAGGAACAACAACTTCATCAGTATTGTCATTGGGTCCGGTCATCTTGACATCAAAATGAATGAGCGCATCTTCAGTTGCAAAGCGGACATCACCACCGAATGGAAGACCAGGAAAAGTAATGGCTATATGAGTTTGAGAGATGGCACGCACAAGATTAAAACTGAGTGACTTCTCACCCACCTCGCTCCAAGGAATAGATTTTCCGGTCGGTGCTCTGCCACGTTGTCTTGGAGCATAGTCTATCCAGAACGCTAAAAGGTCATTCGCTCTACCAAAATCGTTGTACAAATTACTTGCAGCCTTGAGGGTAACGCCCACTAAAAAATCCATGTATTTCTGTTCAAGGGCGATAATATCATCTTGTTTTAGGAGTAACTTCGAGCGAATAGCAGCACAATCAGCTTGGGTCAACACGATCAAGTTCCTTAAAAAGTTGAGCTAATGTTAACCCAAGTGCCTGCGCGATTTTATTTGCTGTTTCAATAGTAATCGTTTTTTCGCCACGCTCAATAAAGCCTATGTAAGTACGATGCAACCCACATAAGTCTGCAAATTCCTCCTGTGACATTCCGGTCTTAAGGCGAAGTTGTCGAATCAGGATACCTAGCCTTACAGCCAGGGGTTTTTCTTCCATAATGTTGAAAACATAGGGGAGAGTAAGTTAAAGGGCTACATACTATAGATAGCATTAATTAGTACATAACACTTGGTTACGCTATGAATGAGCGATCGCTTCTTTCATCAATTCCACCTTGTCAGATTTTTCCGTAAATAACGCAACTGCATTAACATAGGCTTTGCCCAAGCTAAACTAGTGATATCATGGAGCAAAGTATAAAAACAGGGAATAATAAACAGTGTTAATACTGTTGCCAAAGACAATCCTGAAAAGACAACTACCCCCAATGGTTGGAGAAATTCTGAGCCTTGCCCAATTCCCAATGCTAGGGGAAACATACCTAAAACAGTGGTAATAGTGGTCATCAATACTGGTCGTAGACGTTGGGGTGCGGCTTGCAAAATCGCAGTTTTTCGGTCAACTTTTTCCCGTTCCAGAATTTGATTAGCCAATTCCACCATGATGATGGCGTTGTTAACTACAATACCCACAAGCAAGATTGCACCGACAACTACCGTCGCCCCAATCGCCGTTTTCGTGATATAAAGTCCAAAAATACCCCCGGCTAATGCTAGCGGTATGGTAAACATAATCACTAGCGGGTCTATGAGGGAATTGTATTGCACTGCCATGACCACAAACACTAAAAAGGCAGCTAATCCGCCTAACAAAACTAACGATTGTTGCAGTTCCTTATTTGATTCGGCTGCGGAACTGGGCAATACAGAAATGCCTTGGGGTAATTTTATATCCGTTAATACTTGATTAACTTGTGTGAGGGCATCACTAAGACTTGCTCCCTCACTCAAGTTGCCAGCTATTAAGAAAACCTGACGTTGGTTAATGCGTTGAATTTCTCCCGGTGCTTGACCTTCCTCAATGCTTGCGACATCGCTGAGGCGAACTTGACGATTATTTGCGACGAATAAAGGCAATCTTTCTAATTGAGAAGCTGCTCTGATTGATTCTTCATTCAACTGCACTTTGACATCCACCAAACGGTTGCCGCGTTGCAGTTGGGTGGGTGTGCTTCCCTCAATCGCTGTTTGAATTGTGTTGCCAATTTCTTGAGCAGTCAACCCCACAGCAGCAGCTCGCTCCCAGTCGGGATGAATCTGGATTTCAGGTTGACGGGGATCGGCATCAGGACGGAACCTTACTAAAGTGGCTTTCTCTTCCAATGCTGCCACAACTTGACGACCGGCTTGTTGTAGGGTTTGTTCGTCATTTCCCTGAAGGATGACATCAACATCGGCACCACGAACGGGAGAGTTGTTGAGAATTAAACCGCGAACTTGTCCTGGGGAAAGTCGCAGACGAATTCCGGCTAAATTAAGCTTGTTAAACTCTTTGGTAACTTTTTCTACATAAGCTTCTACGTCTGTATTTTGTTTGAGAGTGATGGTGCTGGAACTGCGTAGGGGATTTTCGCTACTAGTACTACCGAAAAGAGAACCACCAACTGATGAAAAAACGTATTCGGTTTCTGGTTGTTTGCGGAGAACATCATCAACCGCTGCCATTACTTTTTGGTTAGTTTCTATAGGTGTACCCGGAGGAAACTGAGCGATTAAGCTGGCTTGTCCGGTGTTGATGCGGGGTAAAATTTCTTGGGGAATTTGACCAGCCATCCAGATACTGCCACCACCTAAAAAGATAAAAGCGATCGCTATTATTAACAATCGAAAGCGCAGTACTCGATTTAAAACACCACCATATCCTCTGGTTGCAGCCTCAAAACGCCGATTAAATGCCCGCAGAAACCAAAAATCGCTCAGGTGGCTGGATATTCGCCATGCCAACATGCGAGAACTAATCATTGGTACAACTGTGATGGCAATTAAAATCGAGGCTGCTACAGAAAAGCTAATGGTAAGAATTAATTCGTTAAATAGTAGTGAAATAAAGCCGCCAATAAGCAAAAATGGCAACACTGCGACTAAGTTAGTGCTAGTGGAAGCAACCAAAGCTGATTCTACTTCGCTGCTACTTTGTTGAGCTTGAGAAATCAATTCTTGCTGACTCAACCGGCTTTTCGTATCTTTACCGGGAGTCATACCCGCACCCTCGGCAATAGTCTCCATCATAACGATCGCATTATCTACGACAATACCCACACCTAGCGCCAAACCACCTAAGCTGAAAACGTTGATAGATAAGCCAAATAACCCCATAAAGATGATTGCAGCTAGGGTTGCTAAGGGAATTGAGACAACGATGATGAAAGTTTGCCGCAAAGAACCGAGAAATAGTAAAACGGCTACTGCTGCAAGTCCTGCGCCAATCAAACCAGAACTAGTAACGTTGGAAATAGAATTGCGAATAAAAATCGATTCATCTAAGGTTGCTGTCAGCTGTGTTTCTGCGGGAATTAAACCAGATTTCTTCAGTTCTTCCAGGCGCTTTTTAACACCATCGACAACGTTGATTGTATTTGCATCTGGTTGCTTTTGGATGCTGACTTTCACCGCTGGTTGTCCGTTAAGTAAAACGAATAGCCGCTGGTTTTCTGTACCATCAATTACCTCAGCAAAGTCTCGCAAGTAGACGCGCTTGTTAGGAGTGGAGGGAATGGGGGAAGTAGAGGAAGTGGAGGGAGTGGGGGAAGAGACTTCAAAAGAAAGATTGCTGATTTCATCGGCTTTTTTAAAGCGTCCCACAGTTCGGGTTAATGGTTCGGAATTTTCCCCGAAAATTCGACCACCAGAAATATCTTGGTTGCGGTTTGTCAATTCATCCAAAACACTGGTTAAACCTACACCTACAGCTTGCAAGCGATCCAAGTCAATATTGACTCTGACTTCTTCTTGAACTCCTCCGGATACGTCTACCCCAGCTACTCCTTCGACTACACCAAGTTCGCGAGCTAGTTCTTCTTCCGCAAAAACACGCAAATCTACACCTTCTAATTTAGGTGAAGTTAAGGCAAATTCATAAACTGGTAACTGGGAAGGATCGATTTTTGTAATACGCGGTTCTTCAATGGTATCTGGTAAAGTGCTTCTCGCTCTGTTAAAGGCAGCTGTAGCATCATTGAGCGCTTGGTCAATGTTGCCCCCTACTTTAAAGTACAAATCTAAATTTATCTGTCCTTCACGGGTTTGAGAAAATACCTGTACTACACCTTCGGTGGCAGCAAAGGCTTCTTCCAGAGGTCTTGTCACTTCATCAACTGCTACCTCTGGCGAGATTCCCGGTGCTGTTATCCGCACGCCAATGCGCGGATAGGTAATTGATGGTAGTAAATCTACAGGTATTCTGACGATAAAAAACATACCCATAACAATAATTGCTAGGGTAAGCATAAGTGTACCAATATGTTGGCGGATAGCGATCGCGCTAATACTAAATCCGCTTACTTTAGTTTGCTGCATCTGTCGCTCCGCTCCAATTCAAAATTAATTTTTATCGCGTTGAACTATGGGATGAATCGTAAAGACGTTCCGGCGGAATGTCTCTACAATACGTTAAATTTATCGACGTAGATTGCATTCATCATCTCGGAAATATGCAACGCCTTTTTAATTTTTAATTCTGCTTCGGGCTTGATTTTGGTTTTTCAGAAATAACTGAAATTCGTACATCTTGCCCATCTTTTAACGGATTACCACTCCGCACTACATAGGATTCTCCCGGTTTTAAGCCGGATAAAATTTCTATTTTGCTGTCAGCTCTTTCTCCTAGCGTCACAGATTTAGCTGTCACTTTCGGCTTACCGTTTGTGTTATTTATGACGAATACTGTGCCATTGCGATTTGGGGTTTCTCTGTTGGTGGGAGAGGGTGAGGAAACCCCGTTACTACGTTGCTGAATAGCCGTTTGGGGTATAATTACTCGCTGTTGTGCGGTGCTTTGAAAATTCACCCGCGCTAGCAATCCGCTGCCAATTTTGCCATCGGTGTTGGGAATTTCTACCTCAACTGGTATTAAGCGAGCTGTTATATCAGCGGCTGGAGAAATGCGTATTACTTTACCGGTGTATTTTTGATTTGGAAAGGCATCTAAGCTGACTTGTACAGATTGTCCTAGTTGAATTTTTCCTAGTTCTAATTCCGAAACTTGAACGATGACTTTGACGCGGCTAAAATCGCCTATTTTCAAGACTTCGTTTCCAGGCTGAAGAAGATTGCCCGGTTCTGTCACTTTTTCTGTGATTACACCGGCAATAGGAGCTGTCAGCTTTGCATAAGAACGGCGCTCTTTTGCCTCAGCAACTAATGCTTGTTGAGCAACTACTCTACCTTGGGCAGCGGCAACGGCTTGCTCTTCTGTGCGGACTTGCTCAGTAGC
>JBPCQW010000243.1:0-11464 GCA_050997715.1 Hassallia sp. | reverse complement strand
GGCTATAGCTAAAATTGGATATTCAAATGGACTTCCTATTTTTTGGCTAACTATTTTTTCAAAGAAAATCCGAATGGAACCGTGTATACTGCGACTACTGACTGTTGGGTTTGGCAACCTTTCTAAGGTAATTTCCGTTTTGCCATCTGAGAATCGTGAAGCTCTTCCTAATGGTAAGAAAAACTGTCCATCATAAGCAAACGGGAAAAGGTGTTCATTCTCGGCTAATTGGGTATCAACTAGCAATTTTAGCGGTTCTGCTGCTGTGACAACGGTGTGATCTACGACATCACTTAATTCTAAAGCACTTAAGCCAGGATCGCTGCCTCGGCTAGTAGTAAATTGAAAGGATTCGGTAAAACGAGGTTGTTGCCGCAAAATCGCAGGTAAAATCAAATTGCCTAAATCTCTACTTGCTTGCGGTACGGTGGTGAGATTAACTTTTGCTTGCAAACTCGGATGTGGTTGCACCTCAACTACACCATTTTGTAATGCAGTGCTGCTATTAGATTGAATCGCTCTTGCTTCTTGCGGACAGACTATGGTAATCGAAACTTCCTTAGTCATCCAATTATCATAGCTGCCTTCGGCTCTGACGGCTTCACGACTATTTACCCCTGCCATTAAACGGTCAAGAGTACCACCTCCTCCAACTGAACGAGTTGCTGAAGGTGGGTTTAATCCATCTTGTTGTAGCAAACTCGCATCAAATTCGGTTGTGCTGACTATCAGCTTGAATATATCTTTGTACTCAGTGATTCCCAATGCTAAATATTCATCTTTGATGACCAATTGGAGGTTGCCACTTTCGAGAGTGTTGCTATTTTCTGAGCCTTTGGGTGCAAGTCTAAAGCTGCTTGCTTGGTATTGGTCTAACAAGTCACTAGATATAGAGTAACTTTCTGCCAGGTCTAATACATTGCAATAAAGTGGTTTTTTGCTATTATTAGTAAGTTTGATTTGGATAGTTGGCTTTACCCATTCATCATTTTCATAGGTATACTCCAGCCGCATTTCTGAAGCGATTTTGTCATCACCACTAAGCGAAGTTTCTTGTCGTCCAGAAAGGACGCTGATTTCCATCTCTACATCATCGGTTTTAACGCTACTAGTTGCAGGGGTGGAAAGTTCGAGAATGTTTGTCCACCGAGCGATATGTTCTAAACGAACAACTACTTCACGAGCATTTTCCGAGGTATAACCGATTTGTGCGGAGTTTTCGGGAATCGGAGCAATTAGGGGACGTTGATCGTGAGGCTGTGTAATCCAATACTGACCTCCACGGACTATTAAATCATAATCTGCATCTTCTGGGTCTTCTACTAAACTGATGTACAAAGAGGGTTTAGAACCGGGTGCAGATGTTTGTAGTGCTTGTTTTACGAGTTCTAAACCTGCTTTTTCGCTGTCTTCGCTCTTGATGTAAATTTTCAGAGGCGGCAATGGTATATTAGTAACGATCGCCCAATAAGTTTCAGTTGGAGATAAGCTTACGCTACCACTGAGAATTTTGACTTTACTCTTTTGTGGCAGCACTTCCATAACTTGCGCTTCACCTAAAGCTTGTGAAAGCTGAGTTAATTGCTCAGGAGTACTTGCAGCTGGAAATATTGCTAATAATGTGTTTCCATCCTTAGATGGTTTCGGGATACCTGAAATAGCACCTGCGTCAATTACCCAACTATTATCGTTCTGGCTGCGGGTCAAGGTAAAGTAGTTGGGACGTTCTGCGATCGCACCACCTAAAAACGGTTTATCTAAATCTTTTGGATCTGTGGCTTCTACTTGCGGCGACTGTTCCTTAACTTTACCACTTACCAACGCATTAAGATTTCTCGCTAAATCTCGATAGGTAATGCTACTATTAGTGCGCTGGAGAGTTTGCAATAAGAAGTAAGAAAAAGCTCCTCTGGGTTGACCGTCGTCTCCTCTATATTCTTTTGCCAACTCATAGTCACGACAAGCAGAAAACATGACGTGTTTGCCTTTAGGCAATATTACACCAGTTCTTTTCTGTTCTAAGTTGCGTGAAGAATTCAACAATTCATTTAATGCTGTTGTGTCTTGGGCAAAGATAAAGCTGCTTAATGGACGTTCTCGTGAGTCTACCGGAGAACGACGCACTCTAATTTCTGGTGATATATCTCTGGTTCCCGAACCGGAGTGACAGCAGTCAAGGATGATGACAACATGAGGGTTATTGTCTGCAACTTTCGAGATTAGGTAGGCTATTTCTTTATCTGCTAAGTCTCGACTATTTTCTGTACGGCTATCGTAGCAAACTAAACTTTCATCTAAACGGTCTGCCTCTAAATGCCAAAATTCCTCTGGTGCTTTCTCTTGAGCGCCATGACCTGCATAATAAAATAAGACTACATCTTCACTGTCTGCTTTGCACAGATGCTCTAAAAAGCCGTTGATCACTGCTTGACGAGTAGCTTGCTCATTTTTGAGTATCCAAGATTGGTTAGTGGGTTCAACTAGTTGCCATTTTCCATCTTTAGTGATGCGATCGCGCAAATAAGCTTCCACAGCGGTGATGTCGTTAACGCAACCTTTTAATGAGGGAACTTGCGGAATAGATGTCTGATCGTATTCGTCAATACCAACCAAAAGTGCGTAGATGTTGTTAGCCATATTTACCCTACTTCATGAAACTTTTTTTACATCGTAGTTTTGCTACGGTTGCATTTTTGTTGTAGCAAAACTATTAAAAGTCATCTGTATTCTGCTTCCGCTTTAGTTTTAACTTACCTTTTTGCGTTTAGGGAAGTAAAGCTTTGCTTATACAATCTCAATAGGTGTCAGCACAATCAAATTATGCACTTTGTATAATGCCTGATTATTTAGAAATGTAAAATAACCCTATGCGTGCTTGCGATGTAGTTGAACTACAGTAAGTGCAAGGTTTACCGATATCAAGCCAAGCAATTTCTCAAGTGCTTTAGTTTGAATTTATATCAGTAAAAAAGATTTTCAAATAATTGTTACAGAACTGAGCATTGTGTAAATATTAATTGCGATTTTCTGTGAAAACTTAATATAATTTTAAACTCGTAGTCAGCGATTCATCGCTTATCTTAAGCACACACGAGTGCTTACTACGATCTATAAAACCTGCTTCAATTGCTTGCAAGCTTTTTCAATTGCATCTATACTGCCCGGATTCACTAATCCGTAATAATCAAAAACGTAAATTCGATTATTTTTAGTCGCTTTGAGTTCTTTCCAAAAAGCTTCTTTTTTCAAGTCATCTAAAAGCGCAGCTTCCGTTTGTTGTGGAGGATTTACAACAATTATTATATCTGGATTGAAAAGCAGAACTTTCTCTGCCGAAAGCGTTACATATCCACCAATTGGACTATTACCTTGTAATTCCGCAGCTAGATTTATTGTTGAAAATTTCGCCAGCAAATCGCCAGCCCAACTAGTTTTATTTGGTGCTAAAATCGGTTGACGACTGACTAAAACTAAAGTTGATAATGTCGGATTTTGATTATCTGGTAAAAAGGTTTTATAGCGGTTTAATAATGGCTGCGGATCAACATCAATTGATTTTGCAAGTGTTTTGGTAAGTTCTTGTAATGATTCCCAGTCCTTTACTTGGGTGAGATATGTAGGAATTTTTAGTTGTTTCAGTTTGTCGGTTGTTTGATTAGAAAAACCTTCTGCACCAATTACTAAATCTGGTTTAAGAGCGACTATTTTTTCTAAATTAGGTGGATTTTGTCCTTCACTGACACGAGGAATTTTTTCAAATTGCGGATTATCTTTAAATAATTTGCTTCCTGTAATGCCGACAAGTTTTGTTTTGTCAAGTTCAGATATAATGTCTGCTGCAAGTGAGCTGAGAGCAACAACTTTTTTGGCTGATGTGTTTTGATTTATGTTTGTGGCTGGTGGTTGCTGTGTGGTTGCGGTGCTGCAAGCAAGTAAAAGGAAGCTTAATAATATTGCGAAAATTGATGAGATATAACGATTATACATGTTTTTAAACGTAGACGCGCAAGCGGCTTGCCGTAGGCTACCGCAGAGGAAGAGAAATAGAGAGTCTCAGGAATTATTTAGGATTGTTATATAATTCTGATTTCTGAATTCTGTTTTATTGTATATGAGTGTATATAAAAAAGGGCGAGTAAACATATGTCAAATTTTTCCTAGGAAATTTGACTGTGTTACTCGCCTGGTTCTATACAAGGTTTATTGAAAAATCTTTCTCTAATAATAGTTTTATATTGTAAAAAACACTTGTCTTCTAAATCACAAATAGGTAAATATTATCAATAAAAAGAAATTTATCACTTAAACATAAGTTAAACTAATCTTTCATTGCCGCTAAAGGACAAATCTGCAAACCAACTGGTGTTTCTAGAATTACAACTTCTACTCCCAAAACATCAGCTAAATTTGCGGGTGTCAATATTTCTTTGGGTTTTCCCACAGCAAAAATTCTTCCTTGAGATAAAAGTGCAAGCCGTGTGCTGTATCTTGCTGCTAAATTGACATCGTGCAAAACGGTAATAATGGTTAAATGCTGTTGATTTAGTTGTTTGAGCAGTTCGAGTAATTCAAGTTGATAGCGAATATCTAGATAAGTTGTGGGTTCATCTAAGAGCAAAATTTGCGGATCTTGAGCTAAAGCAAGTGCTAAAAATGCACGTTGTCGTTCTCCTCCTGATAATTCTTCCACAAAGCGATCGCCTAATGCATCCATCAGCGTTAACTGCAATGCGGTCTCTACTTTGGCTTTATCTTCTTTTTGAAGTGAGTATTGCCACCAAGGTTGATACGGTGTACGTCCTAATGATACCAACTGCCGCACCGTTAAACCACTGGGAATTGTTTGCTGTTGTGGTAATAATGCTAACTTTTGCGCCACAATTGAGGCAGGTTGACTGTGAATGGCTTTACCATCTAACAATACAGTTCCCTGTTGTGGCTTTAGTAACCGACTGATAAGTTTTAGTAGTGTCGATTTTCCTGAACCGTTCGCACCAACTAAACTCAACCATTCCCCTGCTATCAGTGTCAAGTTGATTTCGTGGATAATTGGTTTAGTGTAACCACCAGTGAGATTTTGTGTTTCTAAAAGCATCAATCGATTTTGGATTTTAGATTTTGGATTTTGGATTGGGAATTGTTGGTTGGAGCGTTGTAAGTTGAAAAATCCTAACTTTTAGTCTCGTTACCAGGTTCAACCTGGTATGTGCAATTTTAAAGGCTCTGCCTCTGTTAAACTTTAAAATAAGAGGCAGAGCCTTTAAAGAATGCATTCCCAAGCTCTGCTTGGGAACGAGGAACTAACTCCTAATTTCTTAAATTCCCGCTTTTCTGTTATACAATAACCAAATAAATAAAGGTGAACCAAGTAAAGCAGTAACTGCACCAACGGGCAATTCTACAGCACCCAAACGCGAAAGCAAATCGGCTGCGGTGAGAACTAAAGCACCCCCAATTGCGCTTAATGGCAAAACTGCACGGTAATCTGTACCGACGAGAAGGCGGATACCATGAGGTACAATTAAACCGACGAAGCCAATTAATCCACCAATACTGACAGCACCAGCAGCTAGAAGTGTAGCGACACCACCGATTAAAATGCGATCGCGCAATAAGTTTACTCCCAAACTCACTGCTAATTCATCACCCAAATTCAACAAGTTGACGGCACGCGCTAACAAGCATCCCAGTAACAAGGCTACACTAATATAAGCTCCAGCTACCGTTACTTCATTCCATCCGCGCCCATTCAAACTGCCAATCAACCAACTTAAGGCAGTTTGTATTCTACCATCTTCTGCCATCAATAATAATACAGACTGAATCGCCCCAAATAACGAACTGACGGCAACTCCACCCAAAATCAACCGCTCGATTGATATACCTTCGCGACTCCGAGCTAACAAATAAACAATAATTGTTGTCAATAAGCCGCCTACCCAAGCTGCTAAGGGAATCCAACTCAAAAAGACTCCGAAGCTTAACATGGTTATAGCGAATAAACCCGCACCCGCAGAAATACCGAGTAAAAAGGGGTCGGCTAGTCCGTTGCGTAACATTCCTTGGAGGAGTGAACCAGACATTCCCAAAGCTGCACCCACTAAAACTGCTGCTAAGATGCGCGGTAAACGCAAATCCCAAATAATGATTTGATTTAGGGGATCGCCAGTTTTCGTCAGTGCTTGCCATATTTGTGCAGTTGTCATTGATACTGCTCCAAATGATAGGGAAATGCCGACGATTAGAATTAAGGCGATAGTTAGAAGTAATGTAGCTATGATTAGGCGATCGCTTTCAATTCTTTTTCCTAGTCCCGGAAGCTGCAACTTAAATGCTCCCATTTATCTAATAGTAAATTATCAATAATTTTCTCTAATCATTATAGGACTTGCATTGACCTGACGCGGCGATATTCCCAATTGATATTTACACTCAACTGAGTATCATTACTTGTAAAATAATCAAGCAGGCGATAATAACCACCACTAGAATTTTACCAAGAAGGTAGTTTACAAGTTTGCAGTCTTCACACCATTGACATCCTGACGATATGGAAGATAATTACCTTGAATACAAAATCTCTCAAGAAGAACGTTTTCAATCAGACTGTTATTCCTACTTGGAACAGCCGGAAAATGCTACCCGCTATACACTACCAATTCATTTTCTAGAGGATGCTTTTAAAGAAAAGTCATTCTCTTTGTTGGATCTGGGGTGTGGCAATGGGGCTTTGGTCAAATATCTGCCTTCTCAATGCGACTACGTTGGGGTGGATCACAGTGAATATGCTATTAAAGATTGTTTAAACTCATACCCCAACAGAACCTTTGTTTGCTCGGACTTATGGGTATTTCTGCGGAAAATTGCTAAAGAAAATAAAAAGTTTGATGCAGTCGTACTATGCGGGATGATATATCATACCGTTGATAAGGAAAGCCAACAACACAAGGATGAGCAGGAAATTATTCAATTTTGTCTGGACAATATAATAAGTGATAAAGGATATGTGGTCATAGTTGTCGGATTGAATTATGGCAACCATCCAGATCATAGTCTGTTTGTTCGAGCGGAATGGCTACAAAAGTTAGTAGAAAAAATGCTGGAAACTGCCAAGGCAAACATTGTTTACGAAAATCTCTGCCTACAGATTGGCTTGGAAGAAAAAATTGCACAGCAAAAAGTGATTCCTGAGTGGTTTGTTGAGAATCCCTCTACTGACTATTCAAGTAAGTTCGTTGGAACATATTGGGCAAGTTGGACATTTATTGCCTCTCCTCATGTGAGTTAAGAAAATTGAGCGCAGCAATCATGCTTAACTAGTCAAATCGGTTTGCTTAAGTTGGTTTTTTATACACAATTTGTTCTTGTGGAAATTCATCACCTGAAGGGATGAGCAATTATCCTTGAAATGAAACGGAGAGATGAGAAAAGTCTAAAAAATATGCAAAGGTTGACTGTTATCCGTTGGCTAGTTGTTGGCTATTCGTGTCTATTTCTGCTTTCAGGTTGTAGTTTCACAAACGGTTCCACTGCTGGTAAAACACTTACGATTGCCACAGAACCAACGTTTCCACCTTTCGAGCTTCAATCTGCAACTGGTGAGTTGCAAGGCTTTGACATTGACTTGATGAATGCGATCGCGCAATCTGCTGGCTTTAAAATTAAATACCAAAATATGCCTTTTGCTGGGATGATTCCCGCATTGCAGACGCAAACTGTAGATGCGGCAGCTGCGGCTATGGCAATTACTGCTGAACGGGTGAAGATAATTTCTTTCTCCCGTCCTTACTTCAAATCTGGGGTAGCGATCGCAACCCGCACAGACAATCAAAATATTACCAATTTCGATAGTCTTAAAAACAAGATTATTGGTGTGCAAATTGGCACGACCGGCGCACTCAAGGCTAAAAGTATTCCCAAAGCGGAAATCCGCACTTTTAATGATTCACCCTTAACCCTTCAGGCATTACTCAACGGTAATGTTGATGCCGTTCTTAACGATCAAGCTGTTATTTTATACGGCATAAAAAGTGGCAACCTGAACCAACTTAAAGTAGTCAGCAGTCTGCTGACAGAAGAATTTTATGGCTTTCCTACACCTAAAGAATCACCTAACTTAGACCTGATTAACCAAGGTCTGGCAAAGGTGCTAAAAAATGGCACTTACGCTAAAATTTACCAAAAGTGGTTTAGTATTCAACCCCCACAATTACCAGAAAAATCGCTTATTGAAAACCAGATTAGCGAAAAAGGCGTATCCCAGTTATTTACCTCACTAAACATTATTTTGAAGTCACTACCCGTCTTGCTAGATGGGGCTTTGGTGACTCTTGAACTGACAGCACTCTCGGTATTGCTGGGAATAGTCGGGGGTTCACTGATTGGCATTGTTCGGCTTTCTCCTATTGCACTTTTGCGTTTTTGTGCCAGAGCATATGTGGATTTCTTCCGGGGAACACCGTTGCTCGTGCAGATTTTTATGATTTACTTTGGGTTGCCTGCTTTTGCCCAAAGTTTGGGTTTCACCTTTACCTTAAATCGTCTGGCAGCAGCGGTGATTGCATTAAGTCTCAATAGCGCTGCTTACATTGCCGAAATTGTCCGCGCAGGTATCCAATCAATTGATCCGGGGCAAGCAGAAGCCTCCCAATCACTGGGGTTGAGTTCAGTGCAAACGATGCGTTATGTGATCTTTCCTCAAGCCTTGCGACGGATGCTGCCACCACTTGGCAATCAGTTCATTAGCCTACTCAAAGACACTAGCTTAGTTGCTGTCATCGGCTTTGAAGAGTTGTTCCGCAAGGGACAACTGATTGTAGCAGAAAACTATCGTTCATTTGAGATTTACGCCACTGTCGCGTTGGTTTATTTATTCCTGACGCTGTTTTTTTCCCTAGCTTTTAGTCGCTGGGAGCGATCGCTCAATCCTGTTAAAAAATAAAGTAAGTACAGCATTTCATTAATACGAGCGCGTTTTTAAACGCAGAGGTGAATCAGTCGGCGGAGTCGGTTTCCGTCCCGTCGAACTGATGAACCCGAAGGGAACACAAAGGTAAGCGCAGCGAAAAGTGTGGTCTTGGGGGTTTCCCCCATGAACAACTTTTCAAGACAGAGTGACGCAGAGTTTTTGTGATAAGTTGTTGCTTGCGACCAAGGTTATTTGACACTTTTTAAGTCGTCTGGTGTATTGCAGTTAAAAAACATTCCCGGTTCTGTGATGGGTAAAAGTTGTACGGAATGTTGATTGAGCCACTGCTGAAACGATCGCCCGCCTTGTTCGATATAATTATTTAAATCTGGTAAACAACTGCGGCGATAAAAACCACATAACGGTTCCCATCCTTTGATATGATGCGCTAAAGCGGCGATCGCTTCATCTGTCACATCATCAAGTTGATTTGCCCATTCTTGCAAAACTTCAACTCGCAAGTTCGGCAAATCGCACGCTAGCAATAATACCCAATCTGTTTGTACTTGCGCTAGTCCTTGAGCAAATCCCACTAATGGTCCACCAGATAAAAGCGCTTCTTTAATAAATTGGCACTTAGGCGGTAGTATGTTTTGATAGCGTTCTTCCCAAGGTGTGACAACATAAACTGTAGCCGCACAATCTTCAGCAATCTTATAAATTCTTTGCAACAACGGCACACCTTGAATCGAAATCAAAGCTTTATCCTCACCCATGCGAGAACTTTTTCCGCCGGCTAAGATTATCGCAGTTAATTCCCTACGGTTCGTCATCACTTTACACTGAATAGCATTTCTGGCTATAACGCTGCATCAAAAATTTGTTGAGCAGTTAGATTCAATTCACCAAAGGTGCGAGAGATAATCTGATTGGTACCCCGAAATTGGGTAACTTGGTACTCTTCATCGATTAGCTGATAAATCGAGATAGTAGGGAATTTGGGATTTCCAGTAAACTTTTTAGCACCAAGACTGAGATAGTCCACAACCCAATACTCAGGAATTCCAATACTCTCATAGTGTGCATATTTTTTATAATAATCGTCACGCCAATTTGTGCTGACAACTTCGATAATTAAGGGAATTGATGCAGATAAAGTAACAGTCGATTTTTTTTTCCACAATGGTTCGTTTTCAAGATTATCACGATTTAACAACAACACATCTGGCGAGTAACCTGACTCGCTTTCAGGAGGCTTGACTAATGCAGTTTTGGGTATTCGATAAGGCAAATTTAAACGAGTATATTCTCTAACTAATATTTCAACCAAAAAACCAACAATGTCTTCATGATCTCCTAGTGGTTGGGTGATTTCGACAATTACCCCATCGTGCAGTTCGTAACTTCCACCTTCAGGTTTCCACGCGGTAAATTCATCAAATGTTACTAATTTAGTTAAAGCTTGAGTCATCTAAAATTTTCTGTTAACTTTCTTTCCGATGAAGAAGGAAACATCTAGCTGTTTTTCTTAATACAATATTCCATAAGTTCATGACGAAAATTTCTCACAAAACCTCTGCGTCACTCTGCGCTTACCTCCGTGTTCCTCTGCGTTTAAATTTCCTCCTTTTTACGCAAAGCTGTACTTAGTTCATCCCCTAGTCTGACTTTGCTGCACTTGCTGCAATAACTGCTCGATACTTTCAGCTGCTGGCAGACATTTCAAACCTTGGCAAACTAATCCTACACTGCGTTCTGGTAATTTAGATACGCTGCTAAACACAGCCGTGGGCAGATATTTGGAAATCAGAACATTTATCTGTTCGGTTGTGGTGCGAATCAAAGTCGAGTTACGATACCAATCCAAAGCTGCAAACAAACTCGGACAAGCTTGAGGAGAACGATTCATTACGGCTCGAAAAGCTTTTAACCCTTGTTCAGCTAAATCGAGATAATGCAAATTATCCGTCAAAAGGGCAAGCCGCACAAGATTAGCGATCGCTATTCCATTCGCTGCCGGTGTAGCATTATCTACATAACTGCGTTCTCGCACAATTAAATCTTGACTTGCATCACTAGATGTGTTATAATATCCACCTAATTCCACACTTAAAAGAAATTCGTCAAATTCATCTTGGAGAGCGATCGCTTTTTCTAACCAAAACGTTTGATTGGGTGAACTAACTTGCAAATCCAATAACGCTTTAATAAAAAAGGCGTAATCTTCAGATTGAGCTAACACGCTCGCAGACAATTGGTAATTTAGTCGGTGGAAACGTCCATCCACAAACTGATTATCCAAGATAAAGTTTGCCGCTCGTGTTGCAAGTTCTAAATAAGACGGTTGTTGAAATACTCTAGAAGCTACTGCCAAACCGGAAATCATCAAGCTATTCCAAGCAACAATCATCTTTGTATCTGTGACTGCGGGAATGCGTCCTTGCCAGTTTACCGTTTTTGCTTCTTCATTGTTGCGGGCGGGAGGAAAAGTTTTCAGTTCAGATGTTGCAGCATAGCGAGCAACAAAAAGCTTTTCGAGTGCATCTTCTAGGGTAT
>JBPCQW010000202.1:0-4643 GCA_050997715.1 Hassallia sp. | reverse complement strand
TGCAAATTGTTAATGACCGCACCATTAGTAAAACTCAAGCAGAAGCGCTGGCGGATTATTTTCATGTAGATGTCAGTTTATTTACTTATGATAAAGCTATGAACCTGTATTAAATGTCCCAACCATCCCAAACCCAAGCCTAGATTAGAAGTGCCAGCCAAAATCAGAAAAGTATGAACCTTGCTAAAGGATTCTTCTAATTCCTCTCCAGCCACAGCCACAGCCCCAGCCAAAGCCAAAGCCAAAGCCAAAGCCAAAGCCAAAGCCAAAGCCCCAGCCAAAGTCACAGCCAAAGCCCCAGCCAAAGTCACAGCCAAAGCCAAAGTCACAGCCCAAGCCCAAGCCAAAGTCACAGCCACAGCCCAAGCCCCAGCCCCAGCCACAGCCCCAGCCCAAGCCCCAGCCCAAGCCACAGCCACAGCCACAGCCACAGCCACGTAAGGAGCGTTAAACGCGGCTAACAAGTAGCCTATCAATAGGTAACTTAATAATACACCAACCAACCAGACCCAGGGAATAATTCTAGGTAATTTAGTATCTGATTTACCTGGAATTGCATCTGACTCTGGCTTGGCTTTGGGACGAACAACTTCTTTTTTATGAACTGGCTCAACAGCTGGTGGGGGCATCGCTTTTGGTGCTTCTAGCATTGCCAACCATGCCTGCATTGACTGAGGACGGTCTTTTGCCTCTAGCGCCATACCCTTGAGAATTGCCTGATTTAATTGGTCACTGATACCTGAAATAATTCTTTTGGGTGGAGTCAGAAAAGCATCATCAAGCTTTCGAGTCAAAGAAGTTGTGGGGTTTTGACCTGTCACCGCATAATAAAGTGTGGCAGCCAGACAGTAAACATCAACCGTTGGCTCCCGACTGCCCCTAGTTATCTGCTCATAAGGCGCAAACCCCTGATTACCGGCATTACTTGTTGAACTCAAAGTTCTAGGTACGAGTTCTTTAGCAATGCCAAAGTCAATCAGAACCGCTTTGCCATTACTTCGCAGCATGATGTTTCCAGGGTGAGCGTCTCGGTGTACTAGCCCTACCTGATGCACAACCATCAAGGCTTTTCCAATCTGGCGAATACAAGGCACAATCTCTGCTTCTGGTAACGCTCCCCTGCGTTTGACTGCCTCAAATAAATTTTCCCCCGGCACAAAATCCATCACCAAGCAGTGGGTTGCACCTTCTTTGAACAGGTCAATCACTCCTACAATGTGAGGATGGGGGTCTTGAGACAATCGTGCTAGTGTCCGCCCTTCTTGAATAAATCGCTCTATGTATTTTTCATACTCAGGATCATGGCTGAGATATTCATTCGGTGTCTTGATGACAACTTGCCGATTTAGCTCAACATGCAATGCTTTGTAAGTAATCCCGAATCCCCCCTGTCCCAGAATTTCTCCAATTACATATTTGCCACCTTGCAATCGTTGTCCTGCTGTCCAAGGCATGAATACCTCTAAATCGGAGAAAATACTTAAAAAATTACTTTAATGCCAGCATCCTAATGAAAGTTTAGCTAATTCTACGGTGTTTTGGTAGATGAGGGACTGGGAGACACTGACGGTGGACTTGTAGACGGAGATGGTTTTAAAATAGGAATCAAAGCAGCAATGCCTGAAAGTAAAGCTCCAATCGCTGCGATCGCTGCTATAACATGTGTCCAATTGATTTTTTTCTCCCGATTTAAGTTGGTGTTAGGAACTACAGTAGATTCAGGCTGGGGAGTTTCTCCAGTTAACCCTAGAGAATCGAGCCATTCCCGCATTGATTGCGATCGCTCTTTTGGGTTTAACTTCATACCTGTCAAAATTGCTCGGTTTGTGCGATCGCTAACCTGATTATTCAAGTCTTTCGGAGCCACTAAACGAGCGTTGTCAATCTTACGTTTCAGCGCACTGACAGGTGTTTTTCCAGTTAAAAGTACATATAAAGTAGCTGCCAGAGAATAAATATCGCTATAAGCCCCACTTGGTATACTTTGAGCGTAAAGCTCAGGGGGTGTAAATCCCTCAGAAGTTTCCTTGGTTCGGTTTGTGGTTAAAATATGGTCAAAATCCAGAGCTAAACCAAAATCGATTAGCACCGCTTCAGGCTGTCCATCTCGCACCCGCAAAAAGATATTTCCTGGATGCACATCCCGATGAATCAACCGATTCTCATGCACAACTATCAAAGCTTCCCCAATTTGCTGAATGTAGCGTAGTGCTTCTTGTTCTGAAAGTATTTGTTTGCCACGGTCAGCCAAACTCACCCCATCGACATATTCCATTACCAGACACCAATGCTCTCCTTCCTTGAAGGGTTCTGCAACCTGTACAATATGCTTATGCTTACATCGAGTAAGTTTTACCGCTTCCTGCCAAAACATCGTCTCTAAACGTTCGCGTTCCTGCTGGGTAAGGGATCTGAGCAGGTCATCATTTAAGGTTTTAAGGACTAAGCGATCGCTATTCCTATTTTTGACCAAATAAGTGATACCAAAGCGTCCCCGTCCCAACTCTCTTTCAATGGTGTATTTTCCACCTTGTAAGCGATCGCCTGCTAGCCAAGCCACATTTGCAACTCCCAAAATACATGAATTAATTCTCACACAACACAGGCTTCACAACTTGAACCTAGCTTTGCGGAAAAACTGCGATGTCTCACGACAAGCCTTCGGTTGGCGTCTACGCTTGCTAAACTAATTTAAAATCTCGAATAGAAGCAGCGAACGGATAGAATGTAAAAACTATGGCTCAAATCTTAGTTGAAAATTTAGACCCCATTATTCTAGAAAAGCTAGAAACTCTCGCCAAACAGCACGGTAGGTCTTTGCAAGAGGAACTAAAATATATCCTAGGACAAGCGGCTGAAAAAGCAACACATTATCATAGTGGCGGCGATATAGAAAAAACTAGAGAAGCAGTAGCACGCGCTCAGATAAGGTATGTAGGAAAAACTTTCAGTGACAGTACTGAACTCATCCGCGAGGACCGAGAACGGTGAGTCGGTATGTTTTAGATGCTAGCGTTGCCATAAAATGGTTTGTGCCTGAAGTGTATTGTGATGCAGCTAGGCGTTTACTGGCAAGTGACCATACTTTTTTAATTCCAGATTTTTTCTACCCAGAAGTGGGAAACGTCTTGTGGAAACGAGTACGTCGCGGCGAAGATACTGCTGACAATGCAAGACAAACTTTAGCTGATTTAAATGTAATTTCTGTAGAGGTGTATTTATCTCAGCCGTTGATGCCACTAGCTTTAGATATTGCCCTTGAGACAGATCGAGCAGTGTATGACAGTTTATACTTAGCACTTGCCATTACGCAACGATGCCAGATGGTGACAGCAGATAAAAAATTTTACAATGCGCTCTCGACCAGTACTTACGTAACTAATCTTTTATGGGTGGAGAATATAAGATAAGCGATCGCCCCAACTTCGCCACACCGAAAATTGATAAAGTAAACTATCAAATAGGCTTTCACACTTTTTTGTTACCCTATGCTTAAGAAGCATACAGGCAATTAAAATGCCTAACCTCTACGAAACAGACTTCTATGGCTGGACGCTACAACAAGCTGAGTTACTGCGTCACAAACAGTGGAGCAAAATTGACTTACCAAATTTGCTTGAGGAAATAGAATCATTGGGGAAACAACAACGCCAGGAATTGAGAAATCGCCTGAGCGTGTTATTAGGGCATTTACTTAAATGGCAGTATCAACCAGAACGGCGTAGTCGTAGCTGGTTAGCAACTATTCGCTTGCAGCGACGTGAAACTCTCAAATTATTAGGAGATAATCCTAGTCTAAAATCTTACCTGCCAGATGCTTTCCAGTCAGCTTATGAAAACGGTAGGGATTTGGCAATGGGAGAAACTAATTTACCCTTAAAAACCTTTCCATCAGAATGTAATTACAGCTTTGAGCAAATTGTGGATAATGAGTTTTATCCAGGTGAACCAAGTTTCGATATTGAAGAATTCTAACTCGATTTTGACTCTTTCTGATGGAAGTGTAATGCCTGCGGCGGGCAAAGCGATCGCTCTTTTCCTCCCTCTATTGCTAAACTAAAGAACAAACCTCACCAAGAATGCGAGGGTAGTAGCCCTATGACTGCAATTAATCTACCCACTGACCTCACTCCTTTCCCCGACCATACGCAGCTACCAGAGTCTAATGGCACATTTGTGTTCGCGAAGCGTGCCGGAGGCAAAAATTGGCAAGAGCATCCCCAAAGCATCTTACTGACTGGCTCGATTACACCCGTCCTCAAGCAATTAAATCCCGATGGTCAATATTGTATTGGTCAGGACTTGGGTATTTACTGGCGTTTAACCGACCCCCCAGAGCGCGGTGCAGAGGCTCCTGATTGGTTCTATGTACCGAATGTACCACCTAGCCTGAATGGGCAAACGCGACGCTCTTATGTATTGTGGCGAGAGTATATTGCCCCATCAATTGCATTATAATTTGTCTCTGGGGATGGCAGTGAAGAGCGAGACAAAACCCCCTGGACTGGTAAATTTTGGATTTATGAGCAGGTGATTCGTCCTGCCTTTTATGGCATTTATGAAGTCAAAAAAGCCAGTGTAGAAGTCTATCACCTGATTGAAGGAGAATATCAGCTATTAGCGGCAAATGAGCGGGGACATTA
>JBPCQW010000189.1:0-2814 GCA_050997715.1 Hassallia sp. | reverse complement strand
CTTCGGCAACAAACCAATTAAGCTGGTACTTAAAACTCCTGATGGTAGAGGACTCAACTTAGAAGCCAATAGTCGCAAAGAGTTTGAATTCGCTATGCAGCAAGCGCAGGATTTTCTGAACAATACCAAAAATACATCAAACAGCGATGGCGAAGATAGCACTACTAATCGGGGTTAGTGAATATAAGCATGGTTTAAACCCGCTACCAAGTGCTGTCAAAGATGTTGAGGCAATGCAGCGAGTTTTAGTAAACTCAGAAATGGGGACCTTTGCCGAGGCAGATCTTAAGGTACTGAAAAATCCCCAACCGGATCATATCGCATATGCTATCTATCATCTGTTTGCCGATCGCCAGAAAGATGACCTGCTACTGTTTTACTTTTCTGGGCATGGAATTAAAGATGACAGAGGTAAGCTTTATCTGTCAAGTTGTGGTACTAAAAAACAAAATGGCAAGCTAGTAACACCCTCAGCTGTCGCAGCTAGTGTTTTGCACGATAATATGAACGATAGCCGCTCTCAAAGACAGGTAATTATCCTGGATTGTTGTTTTAGTGGAGCGATCGCTCAAGGTATGAGCGTCAAAGATGATGGTAGCGTAAATGTGCAAGAGCAGCTAGGCGGTAAGGGAAGGGCAATCCTCACTTCTTCCAGTTCTACCCAGTACTCTTTTGAGCAAGAAGGTTCAGAACTATCTATTTACACCCGCTATCTGGTAGAAGGCATTGAAAAAGGTGCCGCTGATAAAGATGGAGATGGCTGGATTTCCGTTGATGAACTCCATGATTATGCTAGCAGCAAGGTGGAAGAAGCGGCTCCGGCAATGACTCCTAAGTTTTATCCTGTGGAGGAAGGTCATAAGATTTTACTGGCAAAGTCGCGTAAAGATGACCCAAAGGTAAAATATCGTAAGGAATTTAATAATATTGCCCTTGAGGATGAAGGAGAAATTTCTCTTGGCAATCGCTTTTATCTAAACGAAGTGCAGAATAATTTAGGATTATCAGATGAAGATGCAAATGCAATTGAGTTTGAGGTTCTCGAACCCTATCGGCAGCGACAGGAAAAATTGCAACGTTATCAGCAAGCTTTATCTCAGATAATACAACAGCAATTCCCGATCAGTGAAAACAACCGCAATGGATTGCAACGCTTACAGACATTCCTGAATCTTAGGGATGAAGATATAGCACCAATTAAACAGCTAGTGCTTGCCCCAAAACAAGCCGAATATGAGCGTCAGCAACAGGAAGCAGAAAGATTACACCAAGAGCAAGAAAGAGCCAAATATCAAAGACAGCAAGCAGAATTACAAAAACAACGAGAAAAGGAATCATCTACACCTATTTCTCAGCCACAATCTCCTCTAGGAATTCAAACTCAGCTGTTTGAGTTCGACACCGCTACCATAACCGTAAAATCAGGACTGTTTGGTCTGGGAAAAACCTGTGAAATTAATCGTCATCGTGGACGAGCCGAGTTTTTTACACAAGACTTGGGTAATAATGTAGTTTTGGAGATGGTTGCAATTCCCGGTGGTAAGTTTCTTATGGGTTCACCAGAGAATGAGCCAAAACGAAACGATCGTGAAAGTCCACAGCACACCGTCAAGCTTCAACCCTTCTTTATGGGTAAATTTCCGATCACGCAGGCTCAGTGGACAGCTGTTGCCGTTCTGGAAAAGGTGAAGATTGATTTAGAGCTAGATCCATCAAAGTTGAAAGGTGCTAATCGACCTGTTGAACCTGTGTTTTGGCATGAGGCAATCGAGTTTTGTGCCAGACTATCTAACAAGACTGGAAAAAATTATCGCTTGCCCAGTGAGGCAGAGTGGGAATATGCTTGTCGGGCTAGAACAACTACCCCGTTTTATTTTGGTGAAACGATTACAACCGATTTGGCAAATTATGACGGTAACTACACTTATGGCTCAGGGATAAAGGGTCAATATCGTCAGCAAACAACAGATGCGGGGATTTTTCCGCCTAATCCCTTTGGTTTATTTGATATGCATGGTAATATATGGGAATGGTGTCAGGATGAGTGGCATCAAAATTATAACGAAGCGCCCACCGACGGTAAGGCTTGGCAAGGCGAGAATGATAATCGGATGCGAAGAGTGCTGCGAGGTGGTTCGTGGGGCAACTATCCTGGGAAGTGCCGTTGTGCGTATCGTTACGACAGCTTCGCGGTCTTCGATATGATCAATATCGGTTTTCGGGTTGTGTGCAGTGTTTCGCCGAGGACTTAGTAGCCCTTTGCACATTTATGCTTGATTAACTTGTAGGTCGCAATAATTCCCGTGGAGCGATGACTATAGCACCAAATGCCAGCGGTGAAATCATCACATCTTCCGAAAGTATCGTCTCACTTTGATAACCATCTGAACTTGGTAAGCGATATACATGTAGTTGACGCTGATTTACATCTAAAATCCAGTAATCAGCAATATCTGACTTAGCATAAGCCAAAGCTTTCACTTCGCGATCGTATTTCAAACTAGAATCGGCTACTTCAATCAGCAAAAAAACTTCCTCTGGACGAGGATGGTGGTCATCATAATCTAGGGGATTGGGCATCACCACCGCAATATCTGGCTCTGGTTCCGAGTAATCATCAAGTTGAATCGGTGACTGAAGTCTTAATAAAACTTTTTCACCCAAGCGTTGACGAAGTAATCTCTCCGTTCGAGTAATTGCTGATTCATGAGCGGTTCCTTTGGCTGACTTCCTGATGATTTGTCCCACAATTAATTCCAAGCGTTCCTCTGGATGAAAAATTCCAGCTTCCGCCATCCGGTGATATTCTTGAAC
>JBPCQW010000187.1:0-12383 GCA_050997715.1 Hassallia sp. | reverse complement strand
TACGAATACAAAGCGATCGCGCTTCAACCAGTCGTCTAGTACGTCAAACCACCCTCTACTGGGGGCGCGTCCTACTGCGATGGTCATTTAACTAAAATCCTCTTTTTTACTAAAATTGCGACGTTTTCGACGTTTTGAGGAATTAACGTTTTTTTGACACTCTTACCAGCTTACATGCTGCTGAGATTCTGAGATGGTGACTTAATCAGCACCATTTCTCAGTTGTGCCTTCATAATCACCACTTACTGCTAAATTTAGCTTGTGGTAACTTAATGATTCTTAATTTATCACATCTTGCCCAGTTTGCGTCGATCCACGTTAGTAAATCAGGTATCAAACACGAGGCTCTTAATTAATATGAATATCAGAATTTTTACAATTTGACACAGGTTTTCTCAGAAATCTTAAAACTCTACTCGGAAAACTTGCTTGCAATACATCCTCTAAGAGTGGCAGACTTTTTTTAGGGAAGATATCACACGCTAAGGTAGTTAAATGACGGTATCAACAACCATTAACAAAGGCGGTAGCTCCGCTACAAATCTCCTGCATCAAAAAGTTCTCGGTTCTCGTCGGTTCAGCAACTACTTGTGGGCAACTATCGTTACCTTAGGGTCTACAGGCTTTTTGCTGGCAGCGATATCCAGTTACCTCAAAGTTAATTTACTCATAGTTAGCGATCCAACTCAACTGGTATTCGTCCCCCAAGGATTGGTGATGGGGTTATATTCCATTGCTGGCTCCCTTTTAGCCTTATACCTGTGGTTAGTGATTTTATGGGATGTGGGAGGCGGATACAACGAGTTTGATCGGGAAAGTGGCAAAATAAAAATTTTCCGCTGGGGATTTCCTGGCAAAAACCGCCGCATTCAGCTTGACTTTGGTACACAAGATGTGCAATCTGTTCGAGTCGATCTCAAAGAGGGTCTAAATCCACGTCGCGCTCTTTACCTGAGAGCTAAAGGTCGCCGAGACATTCCCCTAACACGGGTAGGTCAACCTTTATCGCTAACAGAGTTAGAAGTTCAAGGTGCCGAGTTAGCCCGCTTTTTGGAAGTTCCGTTGGAAGGACTGTGAACAATGCGTGGATGAATACGGAAAGTCTGAGCGCCGGCTTTCCAGCGTTCAGAACTTTCCCAAACGGATGCGTCAATTAGCAGAACTAAAGCTGCGTGTCACAGAGATTATCAAAGAGGGGGAAAAGGGGAAAGGAAAAAAGGAGAAAGGGGGAAGAATTAAAACGCGCATAGAATTGCTTTTTCGTTTTCTTTCTCCAATTTCTTACCCCTTTAACCCAGACCCTTTACCGTTTACCCTTCTTTGTGAATCGTTGAATATTTTGTTTGTAGTCGGCACTAAAACTGCCATTTTGAGCGCTGAAGCGCTGACTACTTAATGTCTTTAAAGAGATTAAATATCATGTGCCTCACAGCAGTGGTGGTTTAAAATAGCATTTTGACGGGTATGCTTAGTATCTGTGTGGTGTTTCATTCCACATGACCGAAGAAGTGGAATGAAAAACTAGCCGAAAATTTTTGTAAGTAACAATGCGTTTAAAAATTCCACAGTTTTTACTTGCTCTAGTGCTTGTCGGTGGATTGCTATTAGGGGGATGTTCAGCACAGCAAGCTGCTTCTAATAACGCTTCCCCATCCTCCGCAGCTACCTCAGCAGCTACAGAAGCAAGCACCAAGACAACTACAGACGCAAGCTCTGTATCTCGAAATACAAATAGTGAGAGTATCCCCGGAATGAAAGATTTACCAAGACTCGAAGGTAAGGCTACTGTGGTGATGACCGTGAAAGGTTCGCCGATTACTATCGAAGTAGATGGCACAAACGCCCCAATCACCGCTGGTAACTTTGTCGATTTGGTGCAACGGGGTGTTTATGATGGGTTATCTTTTCATAGAGTAGTGCGCGAACCGCAACCGTTTGTGGCTCAAGGAGGCGATCCCAAAAGTAAAGACCCCAAGACACCAACACAACTTTTGGGAACAGGTGGTTTTGTTGATCCAAAAACTGGAAAAGAGCGCTCTATACCTTTAGAAATTAAGGCAAAAGGTGCCCAAGAGCCTGTATACAGCAAGACGATTACTGAAACGCCTGTTTTGACACATAAACTTGGTGCGATCGCAATGGCGCGATCGCAACAACCAGACTCGGCTTCTTCTCAGTTTTACTTTGCACTTGCCGATCACGCCTTTCTAGATGGTAGCTACGCCGTATTTGGCAATGTCACCCAAGGAATGGATGTAGTTAACAAAATTCAACAAGGCGATCGCATTGACTCGGCAAAAGTCACCCAAGGTGCAGAAAACCTGAAAAACGGCGGGAAGTAACTTTGGGCATTGTTAGTTGTTGGTGATTAATTCTTAGTTGTCAAAAATTACAACTAACCACTCCCTACTCCCCACTCCCCAAAATTGCTTGAAGTTGTTGTTACTGGTATTGGTCTTGTTTCCGCTTTGGGTACAAGCTTAGAGGATAGTTGGCAGCAGTTAATAGCTGGTAATTCTGGAATTCGATTACATCGACCGTTCCCAGATTTAGAACCACGTCCTCTAGGTTTGATTGGTAAGCAACCAGTTGAGTTAGCATTCTTAACTCAACTGGTTGTTGCTTCGGCTTTGAAAGATGCTGGATTAATTCAGCCTTTGCCCGATTGTGGGGTTGTCATCGGCTCAAGTCGCAGTCATCAAGCTTCCTGGGAAGAGATGGCAAGGGGACAAGAGGACAAGGGGGACTCCTTGGAAAAATTTCCCCCTTGTCTCCCCCTCCCCCCCTCCCCCCCTCCTCTTTCTTGGTTGGATACTTTGCCGCATATGAATGCGATCGCCGCAGCGCGACAAATCGGGGCAACAGGGATAGTTTTAGCACCGATGGCAGCCTGTGCTACAGGAATTTGGGCCATCGCTCAAGCAGCTTTACTCATCCAAACTGGGCAATGTCAGCGAGTAATTGCCGGCGCAGTCGAAGCACCGATTACACCGCTAACAATAACTGGGTTTCAGCAAATGGGTGCAACCGCCAAAACAGGGGCTTATCCGTTTGATAAACACCGTGAAGGCTTGGTTTTAGGAGAAGGTGCCGCTGTGTTTGTCTTGGAATCAAAAGAGTTAGCAAAACAGCGTCAAGCAAAAATATATGGTCAAATTCTCGGTTTTGGCTTGACAGCGGATGCATATCATCCTAATAAACCTGAGCCTGAGGGTAGAAGTGCGATCGCTTGTGTAAAGCAATGTTTAGAACGCAGTCACTTGACCTTCTCGGATATTGATTACATTCATGCTCATGGTACGGCTACTGAGATGAATGACCGAATAGAAAGTATGGTGATACAGCGGTTATTTCCTAAAGATGTAGCAGTTAGTTCAACCAAAGGCGCTACAGGTCATACTTTAGGAGCATCAGGAGCCTTAGGTGTGGCTTTTTCGCTCTTGGCGTTAAAGAATCAAATTTTACCGCCTTGCGTAGGTTTGAAAGAGGCTGAGTTTGATTTGGATTTCGTAACGAGAGCGCGTGAAGCTGAAATTCGGCAGGTGTTGTGTTTGAGTTTTGGATTTGGTGGACAGAATGGAGCGATCGCCTTGGGAAAGTATTGAAAGCTGTTTTTGATGAATTCAAAAATGCAATAATCTATGCTTGAAGTAGTTTTTTCAAAGCTAGAAAAAGCAACAAATTCGCCCTTAGTTAATCTTATTATTGAAATTTAAATCAGGTTAAATATTAATTACCGCGCAATTTGAAAGGGTAATAACTTTTTCATCAGGACTAACTGCGGTCAAAACTGGCAATAAATAAGGCTAGCTCAATATAAATGGAAAAATAATTATTTCCCCCACTTTGATTTAGCACTCGCATTCACCGATGAACTGGCGTTAGTATATGCTAGCGCTAAAGCTGATTATATCAACAAGATGGGGCAGTTTATTTAGCAACCCACTTCTTAAAAAAACACTCTTTCTATCAACAAAACTGCACTTAACTGTTTAGGTCGTTCATGCTTCATGGCTGCTTTGCTATGAACTAGGAACTAAATTTACTCATGCCGAAATACTTTAAGTATTTATCTCAACATTAACAGCTTCTTAATAATTAGTTAATACCAAATTGATAAGTTAATAGTGCTAACTTTAGTTAACTTTGATACAAAATCCACATCTATAACTTTTCTTTGCCCAAAAAAGAGAACCGGATTTGGTATGAAAAAAGGCTAACTATTAGTTGATTATTATCTGGTTTTAAGTTTCCCAAAGAGAAAGCAAAATTTCGCGCAAAGGATGAGTATGGAGCGTTTTCAGTTTGATCGCTTGCTATCTGGCAAAGCCAAGCGGCGGCACTTTCTGATTGGTGCCTTGGCTATGACCGCAAGCGCGAGTACTAGTCTTTGGACTCAAAGAGTTGTTGCCAAGCCTAGTTTTTCTAATTATCCGTTTAGTCTTGGCGTTGCTTCCGGCGACCCCCTACCGAATGGTGTGGTGCTATGGACGCGGCTGGCACCAGATCCGTTAAATGGCGGTGGAATGCCTTTTGCTAATGTCCCAGTGCAGTGGCAAATTGCTTTAGACGAAAACATGCGAAAAGTCGTGCAACGGGGTACAGTAATGGCAACGCCGGAATTTGCACATTCTGTCCACGTAGATGTGCGAACTTTGGAGCCTGAGCGCTGGTACTGGTATCAGTTCAAAGCAGGTAATGAAGTGAGCAATATCGGACGCACCCGCACGGCAAGTGCGCCTGGTGCGCGTGTCTCTGACTTTCGCTTTGGTTTTGTCAACTGCCAAGACTGGCAGAACGGCTACTACACAGCTTACCAGCACCTAGCCGAAGAAGAGCTTGATTTGGTCGTTCACCTGGGCGACTATATTTATGAGTACGGACCGCAACCCGGAGGTCCACGCCAACACAATAGTCCTGAGATTGTCACTCTTGCCGACTACCGGAACCGCCATGCCCTTTACAAAACTGACTTGAACCTGCAAGCGGCTCATGCTGCTTTTCCCTGGATAGTTACTTGGGATGACCACGAAGTAGAAAACAACTACGCCGGTTTGATTCCGGAAGAAAATCAAAGTCAAGAAGCATTTGTGAGTCGCAGGGCAAACGCTTACCAGGCTTATTACGAACATATGCCTTTGCGTCAATCATCGCTGCCTCAAGGTTCTTATTTACAGCTTTATCGGCGTTTCACCTTTGGGGATATTGCGGAGTTTAATGTGTTGGACACTCGCCAGTATCGTACCGATCAGCCCTGCGATGACGGCTTAAAACCCCGTTGTTCGGAAGCCTTAGATCCAAATGCGACTATGACTGGCAAAAAGCAGGAACAGTGGCTATTCCGGGGTTTAAATAAGTCGCAAGCTCGCTGGAACGTCATAGCTCAACAAACTATGATGGGGCAATATGACTTTGATGCCCGTCCAGACCAACAAGTATTCAATATGGATCAGTGGGATGGTTATGTCGCTGCACGCGATCGCTTATTAGAATTTCTTCAACAGCGCCAACCTAGTAACCCAATTGTGATTACTGGTGACATCCACTCGAGCTGGGTACACGACTTGAAAACTGATTTCAGCAATTCAAATTCGCCCACCGTCGGCACTGAGTTCGTCGGAACTTCAATTACCTCGGATTTCCCTGAAGCCTTTATTGCCCCGACTGTAGCAGCTTTAAGCGACAATCCTCATACTAAATTCTTTGACGGTAAAAACCGGGGCTACGTGCGTTGTCATCTCACACCTGACACTTGGCAAAGCGACTACCGTATTGTTTCCACTATTCGCGAACCAAATGCAACTATCAGTACCTTAGCTTCGTTTGTCGTCGAAAATGGGCGACCGGGGGCTGAACGTACTTAGGGTTGCTTCTCTATTTTCCCTATTCTCAAACGAATATCACGCTTCTGGTTTGAGATAGGCAAGCGCTAATACCGAGTTGAGTTCAAAAATCTTATTTATTGGAGGGAAGACAGAATTTAGGAGCCAGGATGGATGAAAATTTCATCTTTTTAACTCTTGCTTTTTGCCCTTTCCCCCACTTCTTTTCTGTCTGTTGTGTGCTAAGTGTAGTTTCAACATCTCAAAAGCGCGATCGCCCAACGTGCGAAAATCGATATCATATAATAATAAAAGTCGATAAAACTTAAAATTTATTTACCAAATGCTGATTTCCTCCTCTGGCTTGTCCAAGGTAAAAGACTCAGTAACAGAAAAAATTTTCTTCGGCAACGAACCCTCTGCCGAGTTACTTGCCATTCTTACTGTTTACTTAGTTCAAGGAATCTTGGGCTTGGGGCGTTTAGCAGTCAGCTTTTTCCTTAAAGATGAACTGTTGCTGAGTCCGGCTCAGGTTGCAGCATTAATGGGCATTGTCGCTATACCTTGGATTATCAAGCCCGTATTTGGCTTTATGTCCGATGGCTTGCCCATCTTCGGCTATCGTCGGCGTCCATACTTGATTTTATCAGGGATACTCGGAGCAGTTTCCTGGGTGAGCCTCGCAACAATTGTTCATACAAGCTGGGCAGCTACATTAGCGATCGCTCTTAGTTCTTTATCTGTCGCCGTCAGTGATGTCATAGTTGACTCACTGGTTGTCGAACGCGCTAGACGAGAATCTCAAGCAAAAGCAGGTTCCCTACAATCTCTTAGCTGGGGTACTGTAGCCTTAGGAGGTTTGATCACGGCTTACTTTAGCGGAATGCTTCTAGAGCATTTCACTACCCGCAATATATTTTTGATTACAGCCTCATTTCCCCTCATAGTTTCCGGGGTAGCTTGGTTCATTGCGGAAACACCCGTAAGCAAAATTAACAAAGATAACAACCACAGCAACTCCCCAACAATTAAGCATCAATTGGGGCAATTACGCAAAGCCGTTTCTCAAAAAGCGATTTGGCTACCAACAGCGTTTCTCTTCATCTTGCTAGCAACACCAAGCGCTGACTCAGCCTTTTTCTTTTTCACCACCAACGAACTGCACTTTCAACCAGAATTTTTAGGACGAGTGCGTTTGGTGACGAGTATTGCTTCTCTAGTTGGTGTCTGGATTTTTCAGCGTTTCCTGAAAACCGTTCCGTTTCGCGTCATCTTTGGTTGGAGTACCGTTATTTCCACAGTTTTGGGAATGACAATGCTGCTGTTAGTAACTCACACAAATCGGGCTTTGGGTATAGATGACCACTGGTTTAGTATCGGTGATAGTCTCATTCTCACAGTGATGGGGCAAATTGCTTATATGCCAGTGTTGGTGCTAGCAGCGAGGCTGTGTCCCCCAGGAGTGGAAGCGACATTTTTTGCCCTCTTGATGTCGATCACAAACTTCGGCGGACTGGTTTCCCACGAGTTAGGGGCAGTCTTAATGCATCAGCTAGGCATTACCGAGACAAACTTCGATGCTATGTGGCTATTAGTAGTGATTGCTAACCTCAGTAACCTTTTACCATTGCCATTCCTCAGCTGGCTACCAGATGCAAACTCCCTAGAAGAAACAGAAAAAACATTCCCAGCAGCATCAGCAAACAATACAGAACAAGCGTTTGTGCCTGATTTAATGCCTGAATTAATGATGCGAGAACCAAAGTCAGAAGTAGTTGAGTAGCAAGGGATTCGAGACTAGGAATTAGGGACTGGGGACTAGTAAATTTCCCCAATTCCTAATTGACAATTTTCAATCCAAAATTCCAAATATCAAATATAAAACAAAATTATTATGCAGAGTTTTCAACTTTACGAACACGCTTCGACAATTCCTGATAAATCTTATACTCGCGGAGATTGGCAAGAAGGATATCAATCTTTAAAAGAAGAATTTGATTATTGGATTGATGATGTTGAAGGAGAAATTCCGCCAGAACTAAACGGTACACTGTTTAGAAATGGTCCTGGATTATTAGATGTAAACGGGCAACACATTCATCATCCATTTGATGGTGATGGAATGATTAGCCGGATTTCATTTTCCAATGGTCGCGCCCACTTCCGCAACCGCTTTATCCGCACAGAAGCTTATTTGGAAGAACAAAAAGCTGGCAAAATCCTTTATCGTGGTGTCTTTGGTACGCAAAAAACCGGCGGTTGGCTAGCTAATATCTTCGACTTTAAACTCAAAAATATTGCCAACACCAATGTTATTTATTGGGGTGATAAACTGTTGGCACTGTGGGAAGCCGCAGAGCCTCATCGTCTCGATCCCCACACGCTAGAAACTTTAGGCAAAGAACATTTTAACGGTGTTTTGTCAGAAGGTGAAGCTTTCGCCGCACATCCTCGATTTGACCCTAGTTCTGGTAGAGATAACGGTGCTACTTGTCTAGTAAACTTTTCTATCAAGCCCGGACTATCCACGACAATTACAATTTTTGAGTTAGATATAACTGGCAAGATTGTTAGAAAGCACGCTCATAGTGTTCCCGGTTTTTGTTTCATCCACGATTTTGTAATTACACCCAATTACTGCATACTCTTTCAAAATCCTGTAGCTTTCAATCCGATACCTTTCGCTTTGGGAATCCGTGGTGCAGGAGAATGCATTAAGTTTCAGCCAAATCAGCCAACTCAGATTATAATCATTTCCCGCGACCCCAAAGAAAAGGGCATACAAATTTTAGAAACTCAGTCGGGTTTTGTCTTTCACCACGCTAATGCTTTTGAGCAAGGCGATGAGATTGTTGTAGACTCAATTTGTTACGAATCTTTTCCAGAAGTCGAACCCGAAAGCAATTTTCGCGAAGTTGATTTTGAAGCACTTTCACCCGGACATTTGTGGCGGTTTCATCTTAACCTCAAGGATAAGACGGTGCGACGGGATTTGCTATTAGATAGGTGTTGTGAGTTTCCCAGCGTTCATCAAGATAAAGCGGGACGCGCTTATCGTTATTTATACATGAGTGCGGCTGATGCCAAAATTGGTAATGCACCTTTACAAGCTATTGTCAAGGTAGATTTAGAATCTGGGGAAAAGCAACTTTGGAGTGCTGCACCGCGTGGGTTTGTCAGTGAGCCGATTTTTGTACCGCGTCCAGGTTCTGATAAAGAAGATGATGGTTGGGTGCTTTCCTTAGTTTACGATTCAACTCATCACCGCTCAGATGTGGTGATTTTGGATGCTAGTGATTTTAGTAAAGGAGCGATCGCACGGCTGCATCTAAAACATCATATTCCCTATGGTTTGCATGGCAGCTTTACGAATGAAGTATTTGTATCAACTAGCTGACTCATGTAAAGGTGAAACTATGAATATTTAAACCTTACCTGTAGAGACGTTCACAGCAGAACGTCTCTACGAGGAATTTAGATTTTCCTTTCTTTGTATTCAGCAATGCCCAATTGAAAAACCTTTTAATTAGTAACTTAGAAAACTAAAACAAGCCTCTGCTAAACGGTATATGTACACAGTTGCGTAATATTGGCTCTTTAGAATGAGGAAACCCTAACAAAGGGTTTATAAACTGATACCTGTAGACTTACGTGATGTGCGTCATCCGATTTAATTTATGGCTAGTAAAACTGATAAGAAAAGCGCTCCTCATGACGAAGATTCAACTAAAAAAACGTCTCAGAAGAATGCAGCAGATACAACAAATGACAATGCGGATAGCCAAGAGCTAGATTCACTGATTTCTACCCTAGAGGGAGATTTATCAGCATTAGACAACGATGCTGCTTTTACTTTGCTGGATCATTGGTATGACGCTTTACATAAAGCTTCGGAACCAGAAATAAAAGAAATAGCGACTAACCTCAAAGAACTAAAAAAACTCCTTAAGGGTGGTAAAGCTACTGGTCATGAAATTGGTGAGATACTGAGTGAAATCGGTGAACAAACAGCTGAGGTTTCATCTGATGCACCTAAGGGTTTGAAAACTGCAATCAAAAAATTGGGTACTCAACTAAGAAAAATTGGCACTTCATTAGGGAAAGCCGAAGACAAAGAGCATATTGAACAGATTGAGTCTTTGGTAGAAACACTTGAAGGTGATTTAACATCAATTGATTCTGAGGCGGCTGTTGGTGCCATCGACGAGTGGTACAATTTGCTTCACAAGTCTGATGACGAGAATATCAAAGAAATCGCCAATGAACTTAAGAAACTCAAGCAAGTTTTAAAGCGCAGCAATGCCAAAGGTGCTGATATAGGTGAGGTACTCTCCAAACTTGGTGAACAAACTCAAGAAGCTGCAAAAGAAGCTCCACGGGGAATTAAAGGTCCAGTTCAAAGATTGGGCAAGCTATTGAGTAAAGCTGGTAAATCTTTCGACTAATAAAAACACCGTAACCGTTGTAGAGACGTTCCGGCAAAACCTCTCTACAACGGTTGAATTTAATTTTTTCTCGCATCGGAATAATCTAAAAACTTTAAAAAACTGTAACGAAAGTTACCAAAATTAGATTTTTCCTAAAAAAAAAGGATAAGCTAGCCATATCATATATATCCGGTTCGCGTGGATACCGCGATTAGGAGAAGATTTTATGGTTACAACATCCCGACTACCGCTGGAAACTGCTTCCCCAGCGCACATTTGCCCATTTGACCAAGCCTGTAGTTACTTAGAGGCAGCAGCGAAAGAATTAAATTTAGATCCAGGTTTGTTAGAAATACTTAGCCACCCGCGTAAGGTAGTTACAGTTTCCATTCCTGTAAAACGCGATAATGGTGAAGTGCAAGTTCTCGCTGGACATCGGGTGCAGCACTGCGATATTTTGGGACCATATAAAGGTGGCATTCGCTACCATCCGGCAGTGACATTGCGGGAAGTGTCAGCACTGGCAATGTTAATGACTTGGAAATGTGCCTTGCTAGGTATTCCCTACGGTGGTGCTAAGGGAGGTATTGCGATAGATCCAAAACGCTACAGCGTCGGTGAATTAGAACGAATTACCCGACGTTACATGAGCGAGTTGATTAAAGATATCGGTCCGAGTGTGGATATACCTGCACCAGATATGGGTACTTCAGCTCGTGAGATGGCTTGGATGATGGATACTTACTCTGTAAATGTTGGTCATGCTGTGCCTGGGGTTGTGACTGGTAAGCCGCTTTCGATTGGTGGTTCGCGAGGAAGGGAAATGGCAACCGGACGCGGTGTAATGATTGTTGTACGTGAGGCGTTAAGCGATCGCGGTCAATCTCTAGCAGGAAGGCGGATAGTAATTCAAGGTTTTGGTAACGTAGGTAGTGCAGCAGCTTTATTGTTACACCAAGCGGGAGCAAAAGTTATCGCTGTTTCCACAGGTTCGGGAGGAGTTTTTTTGGAAACTGGTCTTGATATCCCTGCATTGAAAGCTTATGCGGCCCAGAATCGTAAAAGTATTATTGGTTTCCCGCAAGCATCACCAATTAGCAATGACGAGTTACTAACTTTACCTTGTGACGTATTAATCCCAGCGGCTTTGGAAAATCAAATTACAGAGAAAAATGTGAATCAAATCCAAGCCAAAATTGTTGCAGAGGCAGCTAATGGTCCTGTGACGCTTGAAGCGGATCGAGCGCTGGAAGCGCGGGGTGTAACCGTATTACCGGATATTTTAGCGAATGCGGGCGGTGTTGTGGTGAGTTATTTGGAGTGGGTACAAGGTCTTTCTTACCTATTTTGGGATGAGGAACGTGTCAACCGGGAGATGGAACAGTTGATGGTGCAAGCTTACGTAAGAGTGATTCAACACTCGAAGGTGCGGCAGATTTCTCTACGGCTAGCAGCTTATACTTTAGGGGTTGGTCGTGTGTCGCAGGCGTTGAGTGACAGAGGACTTTATCCTTAAATTCAACGTATTGTAGAGACGTAGAGCGCTCTATGTCTCTACGATTTACGGTTATGCAACGCCTTTATTATGATTATTTCATCATGTTTAACTCTTCACGAGGAAGCCCAAGTTCAACGGCTTTGTTATAAGAATTGCGTGCTTCTTGAGTTCTTCCCAATTTCTCTAACGCATATCCTCGGTTAGCCCATACATAAGGATCTTTCGGTTGAAGGTCTTTGGCTTTATCAAAAGCAACCAAAGCCTCATCGTAGCGGTTTAGCTCTAACAACACCGCACCTTTGTTCACCCAAGCATCATATGAGTCATATCTGCGTTCAATTGCTTTTTCAAAAGATTTTAAAGCTTCGTTATAGTCTTTAATGTATTGTGCCAGCAAACTTCCTCGCGTAAACCAAACTTGATAATCTTGCGGACGAATTTCAGTAGCTCGATTAAAAGCTAAAAGTGCTTCTTGAGGTTTTCCTAAACCACCAAGAGCATTACCTTTACCAAGTAAGGCTTCATAAAAATTATTGTCAATTTTTAGGGCTTTTTCAAAAGAAGCAAGCGCTTCTGGAAGACGGTTTAATTTTAGTAAGACAGATCCTTTCTCTGTCAAAGCAAGCACATCGTTC